>MGRY01000001.1:0-640 GCA_001799045.1 Deltaproteobacteria bacterium RIFCSPLOWO2_02_56_12
GGGGGGAACAAGCATGCTGCACTCGTGCCAGGGGGCCACGATTTTCTCTTTTCCTTCTTCCCACAAGATCGTATAGCCTTCGCCCGCGGGGATAACGATGGCGCGACCGGGACCATGGCGGTGCGCCTTCTTGTAGGTTTGCGACGAAAAAACCGACATGTGCGCCGAGACCTCCGTATTCGGGAACTGAATAAAAACACTCCTGCCCCCGGCCCCGCGCTTGACGTTGGCGTCTAATTTATCCCAGGCCTTCATGTCCGGAAAGAAATTCCCGTACCAGTAAACCCGCAATCCGAGGGCTTCATCCAGCTCCGCAGACTGCACCATTTTCGCTTCGGAGTAAAAGTCTGCCTGATCCGACAGATCATCCGGAGTCACATGAGGGTTGTTGAAGAAGAAATCGGGATCGGGAACGGCCGACAAGCCCAACGGCAGGTAACTATAGTGAAGCAATCGCACGGGCTTGTCTCCCTGCATGTTGCTGAACTGGTGGTGCGTGCCATGGGGAACTAAAAACATGCTGTGCTGCTGCCACTCAAAGTTCTTCTTGGTACTGCTGCCGTCATACCAGATGGTGGTGAGGCCTCTTCCCGAAACCACGTACACGACTTCATCGAGAGAAAACTTAAGAGGGCGCGTG
>MGRY01000001.1:651-10198 GCA_001799045.1 Deltaproteobacteria bacterium RIFCSPLOWO2_02_56_12
GGGAATCTCGGTGATTCGCGTGGAGCTCACCCCCTCCTGTCCCATCAGCTGGATGAAAGCGGTATTGCACTGGCGCTCCTCCCACCAGCCGAGCTCCAGGGTTCTTAAATCTTCCACGAAGAAGCCCTTTTGAATGGGAACTCCCGTGGATTCCATCCAGTAATCGTAGGTGAACTTTTTGCTCCACATGGTCCGTTGCGGTTTAAATGCGGGCTTTGCCATAGTTTTTCTCCTTAGCCGTTTCTGTTGAGTTTTAGTTCAGCTTGGTTCCGGGAAACATCAAGGACTTGACGGTGACGGGAATCACCTCTGTAATCCCCATAGGTTCACCGATATCGATATAGTCCAGGTCTCCGACCTCAATGCCATCAATGGCGATGATCTCCCGGTCCAGCTTGAGCTCCTCTTTCAAGATACCGCCGAGCGATTTTGCCACATCGAGGTCCAGCGCCAGATAGAGAGGGACCTTGTTATCCTTCGAGCTTTTTAAGATTGCAGCAATTCCCTCAGCTACCGCTCTTATAGTCTTATAATCCATCTGTCCGTCAAGAGACAAGGATAGGGCAAGCCCGGAAGTCCAGGACGTCAGGTCGAACTTTGCGAGCGATTGCTTCAATGCCTCGAGCACGGGCCGGCCTTGCTTGAGCGATGCCCGGACGACCTTCAAACCGAAAACCGGCAAGAGCCCCGGGTCCGTAATGCAGCTCGTGTTGCCGCTTGCCTGTACGGTGTATTCCCCGGCCCCGATGACCGTGGCGCGGATTCCTTCAATCGGCTCCCGCAGGACGTTCTTTTTAGAAAGCTTATTTAGGTACTTCCTGACCTGTTTTCCCAAGATGGGGCCGACATCTCCGTAGGAGGTCCGGTCACGGTCATAGACATGCTCGGAGACGCCTCCGGAGAACACAAGGTAGTCGATCTGGTCCAGCCCCCGGTAGTTCTTAAATGGGGGGGTCACCATGAGCTGTTTTGCCAGGGGAGAGGAAGGCTCGCGTTCGATGAGCTCGACAAGCACTTTCGCCATCAAGGCGGCGAGCTCTTCTTTTTCCTTCTGCATTATTTTTTTGCCCAGTTCCACGGTGTAACCAAGTTCGCGCATGAGGGTTCTTCCGGCATCTTCGATCCGCGTCACCACGTCGAAATCATCGAAGGCAATGAGACGAGCTCCAACGTTAATCGCGGCCGTTTGCGTGACATCTCCATTTTCGACGAGCGAGAATTTCGTCGTCCCGCCCCCCACGTCAACATTGAGGACGGTCCTGTGCTCGCTCTTCGAGAGGTCGACGGCGCCGCATCCATAGGCGGCAAGGAGCGCCTCGTGGTTGTGGCCGGCGGCCGCGCAGATGAATTTTCCGGAATGGCCGGCAAAGTACTCCACGATGGGCTGGGCGTTCTCCTTCTTGAGAGCCTCTCCGGTGATAATAACGGCTCCGGTGTCGATATCTGCCGGAGTGAGCCCGGCTTCCTTGTAGGCGCCCTCGATGAACCGCTTCACCTTCTCTATGTCAATCAAGGTTCCGGAAAGGTAGGGGGTCAGCATGATATTGGAACGGAACAGGACCTTTCTCTCCGTGACTTTGAAGCGCCCCGAGAGAGAGGCCCCTTCGCGTCTCAAGATCAATTGAGAGAAAACCAGGTGGGAGGTCGAAGAGCCGATGTCGATGCCCACGCTCTTGAGCGTGAACATCTCCAGCCCTTCAATGTCTTCGACAATGGCGTCCGGCCCTATTTCAAAATTCTCGTGACCGTGGTCTTCATCGAGATCGTGCATGAAATAACCTCACTGCTTCCCCATGGCCTTGGACCATTCGAAGGCGCGGTTGGTGTAGGCCTCGTCGGGCACGAGTGACTTTAGTCCTCGCTTGGCCAGTTCCTCCTCGAACTTCTTTCGCACCCAGGGATCCTCATCCGGGTACTCGATCTGGTCTTTAGCCCGATCCTCGACCTTCTCCGCATGTCCATAGAACTGCATGGGGGAATGCAGGGCCAGGTATCGCGCGGTCGCGCCGCCGACATTGAAGTGCTGGTGGAACCAACGGTTGGGAGGGACAAACATGCTGCACTCGTGCCAGGGAACAACAACTCTTTCCTTCCCCTCTTCCCACATGATCGAATAGCCCTCCCCGGCGGGAATCACGATGACTCGCCCGGGGCCGTGACGGTGGGCCTTCTTGTAGGTCCGCGCCGCAAAAACCGACATATGGGCGAATACCTCGCAGTTGGGAAACAGAATATAGACGCTCCTCCCTCCGGCTCCTCTTGATGCATTAGCATCGAGTTTGTCCCAGGCCTTCATGTCCGGAAAAAAATTCCCGTACCAGTAGACTCGTCTTCCCTTGGGATTGACGCCCTCTGGAAGCTGCACCATCTTGGCTTCGGAATAGTAGCCTTCGTGTTCCGCCATCTCATCCGGGCTCTGGTAAGGGTTGTTGAAAAAGAAGTCGGGGTCGGGGACAGCCGACAAGCCCAACGGCAGGTAGCTGTAGTGAAGCAGCCGGACCGGCTTGTCTCCCTGCATGTTGCTGAATTGGTGGTGACAGCCATGGGGGATCAGAAACATGCTGTGCTGCTGCCACTCGAAGCTTTTTCTTGCACTGCTGTTGTACCAGATATTGGTCAGCCCCCGTCCGGCGACCACATAGACGATCTCATCGAGGGCGAACTTGAAGGGGGGTAAAGTTTCGCCTGGAGGGATTTCCGTGACCCGGGCTGAACTCACCCCCTCCTGGCCCGCCAGCTGGATGAAAGCGCTCATACATCGGCGCTCCTCCCACCAGCCGAGCCCGAGCGTCCTCAGGTCCTGGACGAAAAAACCTCTATGGATGGGGAGCCCGGTCGACTCCATCCAGTAGTCGTAGGTAAACTTCTTGCTCCACATCGTCCGTTGCGGTTTGAATGCAGCCTTTGTCATAAGCGTCCCGTAAAGCTTATTTTCTCGCCTCTTTGCCTGCGACCTGGAGTCGTACGAGCGCCCGGCGCAGCGCGGCCTCGGCCGCGGCGAACTCCTTATCTTCCTGACTCAACTCCGCCATTCTCTTCTCCGCCCTTTCCCGCGCCGCCCGCGCCCGCTCGATATCAATTTCATCGGAGTACTCGGCGGCACCAGCCAGGACGGTCATCACCTCGTCCAGCACTTCGGCGTATCCGCCGCTTAGGGCGAGATGATGTCTCTCCCCTCCCTGTTTATAGCTCATCTCGCCCACCTCCAAAAGCGTGAGAAATGAGATGTGCTTCGGGAGAACGCCGAACTCGCCTAAGGCGCCGGGCGCCGTGACCTCATCGACCTCTTCGTCCAGCAAGAGGCGGCTCGGAGTAACTAACTTGAGTCTGATTTTTTCCGCCATCGTCTCTATTGTTCCGCCAGTTTCTTGGCCTTCTCTTGGGCCTGCTCGATCGTACCGACCATGTAGAAGGCCTGCTCCGGAATATCGTCGTGCTTGCCCTCGACTATCTCCTTAAAGCCGCGAATGGTGTCTTTGAGCTCCACATAGGCCCCGGGGGTCCCGGTAAAGGCCTCGGCGACATGGAACGGCTGCGATAGAAACCGCTGGATTTTCCTCGCCCGGGCCACTGTGAGTTTGTCCTCCTCGGAAAGCTCATCCATACCGAGGATGGCGATGATGTCCTGAAGGTCCTTGTAACGCTGGAGAATCATTTGTACCTGGCGCGCCACACCATAGTGTTCTTCCCCAACCACGCGCGGATCCAGGATGCGCGAGGTAGAGTCGAGCGGATCCACCGCAGGATAGATCCCGAGCTCTGCGATCTGGCGCGAGAGAACGGTGGTCGCATCGAGATGAGCGAAGGTAGTTGCCGGGGCCGGGTCCGTCAAGTCGTCCGCCGGGACATAGATCGCCTGGACCGAGGTAATCGATCCCTTGCGGGTTGTGGTAATCCTTTCCTGCAACTCGCCCAAATCGGTGGCCAGAGTCGGCTGATAGCCCACGGCTGAAGGCATACGCCCCAGAAGCGTTGACACCTCCGAGTTCGCCTGGGTGAAGCGAAAGATGTTATCGATAAAGAGCAGCACATCTTTACCTTCCTCATCGCGGAAATATTCCGCAACGGTGAGAGCGGAGAGGCCGACTCGGGCGCGGGCCCCGGGCGGCTCGTTCATCTGGCCGTAGACTAAGGCCGCTTTGCTGATAACCCCGGACTCCTTCATCTCCAGCCAGAGATCGTTGCCCTCGCGCGTTCGCTCTCCGACTCCCCCGAAGACGGAATAACCGCCATGTTTCATCGCGACATTATGAATCAATTCCATCAGGATGACCGTCTTTCCCACGCCGGCGCCGCCAAAAAGGCCGATCTTGCCGCCGCGCGCGTAGGGGGCCAGGAGGTCTACTACCTTGATCCCGGTTTCAAAAGCCTGCACTTTGGTCTCCTGATCGACAAACTCAGGGGTAGGGCGATGGATGGGAAAGCGTTTTTTTGCTTGAATCGGCCCCCCCTCGTCCACCGGCTCGCCGATGACGTTGATGATGCGTCCCAGGGTCTCAGGTCCCACCGGCACCGTGATACCTTCCCCGCTGTCCATCACCTCCATCCCCCGAACCAACCCTTCGGTGCTGTCCATGGCGATGCAGCGGACCGTGCTCTCGCCCAGATGCTGCGCGACCTCCACGATGAGATTCCACTTCTCCTCGCTGATCGCAGGGTTGGTAATCTTGAGCGCATTGTAGATGGATGGCAACGAGCCATCGGCAAACTCGACATCCACCACTGCCCCCAAGACCTGCGTGATTTTCCCCAAATTCATACCTTTTAACCTCCGTTCCACTCCTTACTTCAATGCCTCGGCAGTGGAGACTATCTCCAAGAGTTCCCTCGTGATCGAGGCCTGGCGCGCGCGGTTCATCTGTAAAGTGAGACTGCTGATCATCTCGGCCGCGTTGGTCGTGGCGGAATCCATGGCCGTCATGCGCGCGCCGTGCTCGCTGGCAGAGGCCTCCAATAAAGCCCGGTAGATCACCACTTCCACCACCTTAGGCAGCAGGCTCGATAGCAGCGCCTCCACGCCCGGTTCAAAAAGATATTCGGTAATCTCGCCCTCACCCTCCTCTCCACCCGTCGCCACCGGAATAAGCTTTTCGATGGTCGGCACCTGAGAAAGGGCCGAGCGAAAGCGGCTGTAGAGAATATAGACCCCGTCCGCTTCCTCCTGACGAAAACGGCCGATCATCTTTTCCGCAAGCTCGCAAGCCAACTCTTCAGGGGGACGATTCGTAACGTTAATATACCGGTCGGCGATCTCCACCTGGCGCCGCCGGAAGTAATCCACCCCCTTGCGCCCGACAATGGTGAGATGGACCTCCTTCTCGGCGCCCTGGCTGCGAAGGAACCCCTCCGCGGCCCGAATCAGGTTGGCATTGTAGCCGCCGCAGAGGCCCCGATCCGCCGTCAACAGCAACAGGTGCGCCTTTTTCTCTTCCCGTCCCATGAGCAAAGGGTGCGCCTCGGCGGAAACCCGGGCGGAGAGGTTCTTCAGCAGGGCGGCCATCTTCTCCGCGTAGGGACGCGCCTGCAGCACCGCCTCCTGGGCGCGGCGGAGTTTGGCAGCAGAGACCATCTTCATCGCCTTGGTAATCTGCTGCGTATTGCGGATCGAACCGATCCGTTTGCGTATGACCTTTAGGGTCGCCATGGTTTAGTTACTGGTTATTCGTTACTGGTTACTAGTAAAAGGCTGAAGTTTTTGGCGGTTTTCAAACTATTAACTATTAACCAATAACTAATACACTTATTCCTTAAAGCTAGCGTTAAACTCCTCTAAGACCTTTTTCATCTTGGCGCGAAGCTCCTCATTAAGCTCGCGCTTTTTGACGATTTCGGGAAGAAGATCCGGATGCCTCGATTCGGCAAAGGAGTAAAGCTCCTGCTCGTACTTCTTCAGGGCCGAGACCGGCAGATGATCGACAAAGCCGTTGGTGCCGGCGTATATGATCAGGATCTGCTTCTCGACCGGGAGGGGCTCATACTGGCCCTGCTTGAGAATCTCCACCAGCCGGCTGCCGCGATTGATCTGTCTTTGGGTCGCCTGGTCCAGGTCGGAACCGAACTGCGCAAAGGCCGCCATCTCGCGGTATTGAGCGAGGTCGAGGCGGAGACTTCCAGCCACCTGCTTCATTGCCTTAATCTGCGCGTTGCCACCGACCCGGGAGACCGAAATGCCGGCGTTGATCGCCGGACGCACGCCGGAATAAAAGAGGTCGCTTTCGAGAAAAATCTGGCCATCGGTGATCGAGATCACATTGGTCGGGATATAGGCGGAGACGTCACCGGCCTGGGTTTCGATGATGGGAAGGGCCGTCAGCGAGCCGCCGCCGCGGGCATCGCTCAGCTTCGCGGCCCGCTCCAAGAGACGCGAGTGGAGGTAAAAGACATCTCCCGGAAAGGCCTCCCGGCCAGGGGGACGGCGCAGGAGAAGAGAGAGCTGGCGGTAGGCCACGGCGTGCTTGGAGAGATCATCGTAGATCAAAAGGGCATGGCCGCCATTGTCGCGCATATGCTCTCCCATCGTACAGCCGCTGTAAGGAGCGATATACTGGAGCGGGGCAGACTCAGAGGCGCTGGCAGAAACAATGATCGTGTAGTCCATCGCGCCGTACTGCCGGAGCCTATCCATTACCTGAGCGACGGTGGAGAGCTTCTGCCCAATGGCGACATAGATGCAGATGACATCGCCCCCCTTCTGGTTAATGATGGTGTCGATCGCCAGGGCCGTCTTCCCGGTTTGCCGATCGCCGATTATCAGCTCCCGCTGTCCCCGTCCGATGGGGATCATCGCATCAATCGCCTTAAGCCCGGTCTGCAGCGGCTCTTTGACAGGCTGGCGCGCCACGATTCCCGGCGCCTTGAGCTCGATCCGCCTTCTTTCTTTGGTCTCAATCGGGCCGCGGCCGTCGATCGGCTCTCCTAACGCATTGACCACTCTGCCAACCAGGGCCTTGCCCACCGGCACCTCGGCGATCCTCCCTGTGCGTTTTACCGTATCCCCTTCCCTGATGAGGTGGGTCTCGCCGAATAGCGCGGCGCCGACGTTATCTTCTTCCAGATTCAGCGCCACGCCGTAGATCCTGTGGGGAAACTCCAAAAGCTCCCCGGCAGCGACCCGATCCAAACCGTAGATGCGGGCAATCCCATCGCCAGTGGAAAGGACCGTGCCGACTTCCTGAATCTCCACCGTCTTCTCATAGTCCCGGATCTGCTCTTTAATGATCCGGCTGATCTCCGCAGTACCTATCTCCATCTGTCTCCTCCTAGTAGCTATTAACCTACCTCAAATCTCCCTGGCCAGTAGGCAGTCAGCAGTTGGCGGTAGGGGAAACTGCCTTCTGCATACTGCCCGCTGCAATCTGCTTTCTGGCGAGCGTAGCGCGCTTCAGTATCCGCGTTCGACGCGCTCCTTCATCTTATCAAGCTGAGCGCGCACGCTACCGTCATAAACCTTGCCTTCCAGTTGAATCACCAGTCCCCCGACCAGCCCCGGATCGCTCTCTTCCTTGAGAACCACCTCTTTCCCGGAAACCCTGCTGAGCGCCTCACGCAACCCTTCCAACATCGCCACCTCCAGGGGGACGGGGGCTAGCACCCGCGCCTCCACCCGCCCCTTTTTCTCGTCCAGGAGAAGACGATAACGAGAAGCGATAGAGGGCAAATAAGTTAACCGATCTCGCTCTAATAAAAGCGACAAAAAGTGAACCACGAGGGGAGAGAGCTGTAACCCCCGCGACACCTCGACAACAATATTTTTCCGGCTACCCGGAGGAAAAGCCGGGTTGTTAAGGACCGTCGGCAGAGAAGATGTCGTATAGGCGGTAACGAACCAATCGATCTCCTGGCCGATCTCCTCCTCTCTATGCTCCTCCAGGGCCAGCTCGAAAAGGGCCTTGGCATACCTTCGACTGAGACTCCCCTCAATCATTGTTGTCCTACCCCGCTCAAGAATTCTTCCACCAGACGCTTCTGGTCGGCGGGTGTAAGATGATCCTGGATCACCTTCTGCGCCGCCGCTTGGGCCAAGCGAGCGATCTCTTCACGCACCTTTTGGCGCGCCAGCTTCAGCTCTTGCTCCGCAAGAAAATCGGCGTCGGCCCTGACCTTGGCGGCAAGCTCCTCCGCCTCCCTCAGCAGCTTAGCCTTTTCCCTCTCCCCCTCCGCGCGAAACATCTCACGAAGCTTCTTGGCTTCCTCCTCCATGCGCGACAAGCGCGCCCGGTAGTCGCGAATCATCGACTCGGCGTTCCTCTTGCTCTCGTCTGCCTCCCCCAGGGCGGCCACGATTTCCTCACGCCTGGTACGGAGATGGGCTTTGATCATTGGCAGGAGAAAGCGCTTGATGAGATAAAAGAAAATGAGAAAGTTGATGAGTGGAAAAATAACCTGCGTCACAGAGGCCGCGTGTTCCTCAACCCCCGGCGAGGAGGAAGCCCAGAGGTCGGACAAAAAGAGTAGCGCAAAGAGACTCATCCGATCTTCCTCCCGAGAATCTTCTCCGCCATTTGGTGCGCGATCACTTCCGCCTCCCGGGCGGCATCCCCCCGCCCTCTTTGCAGCTCCTTGCGGATTTCCTCTCGGACCGCTTCGAGCATTCCAGCCGCCTCTTCCCTGGCCTGAGCTATTAGGCGATCCCGTGTCTCACGAGCCTCTTGCACTACGCTCTCCTTCAACGCTTTAGCCTCACCTTGGGCTTTCGTGATTCCGAGCTCGTACTCTTTCCCCAGACGTTCCCCCTCCTCTTTGAGGAGAGCGGCCTCGCTCTTGACCCCCTCGGTCCTGCGCTCTCTTTCCGCCAGCAGGCCGAGAAAAGGTCGGATGAGCAGTCGGGTCAAAAGAAACCAAAAAAAGAGAAAGGCAACAACCTGAATAAAAACGGTATAATCTAAAGCGATCATAAGCTATCCAAGTACTTTAGAGCGCGCGCAGCAGAGTCCCCCCCAGACAACGGATCGTGCCAGACCCATAAAAGATTAACCTACATCCGCAAGTTATCTGGGAAGGAACCTAGGATGTGGGGATGAGATGAGCGGCGCACCGAAGCCTATTTTTCCAACTCGCTTATTAGCTTCGGGGCCTCTCCCTCAAATGGTTTCTCACTACCCGATCTTGACGGACTCAGGGCTTCACGCTTTTTCCTCGCCCCTCCCATGGAGCAATACCCGTCAAAAACCGCACCCTCCGTGACCGTCAACCGGGGGGCATCGATATTTCCCAAGAGCCGCGCAGGGGTCTCCAGTTCCACCTTTTCCTTGGCCGCCACATCGCCCTCTACCTTGCCATATATCACTACAACTTCGCCCGAAATCTTCGCCCGCACCTCCGCTTCTTCTCCAATGGTCAGCATGCCGTGACAGAGTATCTCTCCCTCCACGCTTCCATCAATCTTGGCTGGACCGTGAAAGGTCAGTTGCCCGGTCACCCGGCTCCCTTTATAAAGGTGAGCGACCAGTTCCTCGCTTGGGGCCTCCGCTGGCGCCTCTTCTCCCGGCCTAACCTGACTCGAAGGTGGATGGGGGGGAGCCTCTGAGGGGTTTTTCTTTTCTCCCGG
>MGRY01000002.1:0-2307 GCA_001799045.1 Deltaproteobacteria bacterium RIFCSPLOWO2_02_56_12
GGCTTGAAGCCGACTGCAACCATCCCCTGCCGTCATTCCCGCGAAAGCGGGAATCCAGTTCTCTCGCAGAACAACCTGGATGCCCGCCTGCGCGGGCATGACGATCGTGTAGAGCCTCAGTGCCGCAAACACTGCTCGTGTTCGCTCCTCTCACACTTCGCAATCTCGACTTCGTCTGAAGACGAGGGGTTTCAACCATCCCCGAAGGGGACACTAATACAAACGTCTTTAAAAACGTTACCCGCCTTGAGAGGGGGGCGAGCCTGAAGGCCGCAGACGCAGGAGACGGCAGGTTCCGGAAGGCCCAAAGCGTAGGAAAAGCACCTTTAGGGGCTGGCGCGGGTGGTCCTCAAGACACTGGCCCATCGGCTGCCGCCGGAAGGCTTGTTCCCCTCGAATGTCAACTGACTTGATACGTTTGTATTAGTCGCCCTTAACCTGGGTTCCATCGCTAATGGCAGCCCTTTCCTTCCCTCACAACTGCCTTTCCTGCCTCAGCAGCTCGTAGAGGAAAACCCCCCCCGCAACGGCCACGTTTAGCGAGGCAATTTTTCCCCGCATAGGTATAGAAACCAAAAAATCGCACTCCTGGCGGATCAAAGGACGGATCCCGCTCCCTTCGGCCCCCAAAACTACCAGCAGCTTCTCCGGATAGATCCTTTCATAAAGATCTTCCTGCGCCTCAGCATCCAGGCCGACCACCCAGTAACCTCCTTGTTTCAAGCTAAGGATCGCCTGCCTGAGATTGGAGACACGATAAATCCGCAGATGGTGAACTGCCCCAGCGGAGGTTTTCACGACCGCGGGCGTCACCCCAACCGAGCGATCCTTCGGAATCACTACATGACGGACCCCTACAGCCTCGGCGGTGCGCAAAAGCGCACCGAAATTTCGCGGGTCCGTAAGCCCGTCCAAGAGCAGGACCATATCGTGCCCGGGTGTTGAGGATAGATCTTGAAGCAGGTCCGAAAAAGAGCGATAGGCATAAGATGCCACTTTAGCCACTACTCCTTGATGCTTTCCACCATCGGCCAGGCGATCCAGCACCCCTGGCTCAACGTAACGAATCGGGATTCCTTGGCGCCTAGCTTCATCGTGGATCGCACGCAGGGCCGCTCGCGGTTGCCCGCTCCTGATCATCATGACCTCGAAGACTTCTTTAGGAGAACTCCGCAATTTTTCCGCGACCGGATTGACACCAAAATAGCAGCGGGTTTTTTCGTTCCCTTCCACGAAGACACCCTTTTTAATTCAGAAGCATTTTACAAAAAATGATCCACCAGATAACATGTCGCCACAGTGAAACGGACCCTGACCAGCTATATAGTGTCTGAGATCCTTCCCCCTTTTCTGTTGGGACTCTCGGCCTTCACCATTATACTCCTCATCGCTCGCATTCTAAAATTGGTCGAGCTGGTGGTGACTCGCGGGGTTCCCTTCCTGGAGATTGGCAAACTGTTTGCCTTGATCCTGCCTACCTTTTTAGAAATGACCGTACCCATGGCTCTATTGCTCGGGATCTTTCTGGGTCTGGGGAGGCTCTCGAGCGACCATGAGCTTCTCGCCCTAAAGGCCTCGGGAATTAGCCCTATTCAAGTCCTACTCCCCATAGGGACCGTCGCCCTATTTATTTCTTTGATCACCCTCCTGCTCACCACCATGGTCCGACCCGCAGCCAATCTGGCATTGAAGAGAGAACTCTTCAACATTGCCAAGAACCGCGTAGGGACTGCACTGAGAGAGAAGGTCTTCAATGATGATTTTCCTCAAATCCTTATCTACGTGGAAGAGGTCATTCCGCCGGGGGATGCCTCTCAAGGCGTGCTCATCGTGGACCGGCGCAACCCGGCAAGGGAAGACGTCATTTTTGCCAAGGTAGCCCTGATTCTGTCAGACGAAGAGTCCAAAAGCATAAGTTTGAAGCTCTTCGACGGCACCGTCTACGAACGGGAAAAAAAACGGCCGAGTTTCAGCCAGACCCGATTCAACACCTATGACTTCAAGCTGGACCCCGAGGAGGCATTCGGTCCCATTCGGAAAAAGGAGCGGGGTCCCAAGGAGATGTCGCTCCGGCGTTTAGGAAAGGCGATCCAGCTTAAAGAAGAACAGGGCCTCAAGCCGACTGCGGAACTGATTGAGCTCCATCAGAGATTCTCCTTCGCCTTCGCTCCCCTGGTGCTGAGTCTTCTCGGCGTAGCTCTGGTCATGATACCAACACGCTCGCGCGCCGGTCGGTCCTGGGGATTTGCCTTGTGCCTGTCTTGGCTGCTCGTTTACTACGGCCTACTTTCCATAGGAAAGGCGCTA
>MGRY01000002.1:2328-12143 GCA_001799045.1 Deltaproteobacteria bacterium RIFCSPLOWO2_02_56_12
GGGGAAAGGGATCTCCTTCCCCCCGCTCTCGCCCTGTGGCTTCCCAACATAGTCGTCGGACTCATAGCGATCCGGCTCTTCCAAAAAGCGCTTAAGGAATCCCCGCTCCTGATCCAGGGCAAGTTGGAAGACCTTTCCCTATACTTGAACCGGAGACTCGCCCGCTACATGCAAAGGGACTACTGAGCACACGGTGGAAAAGGCCAATCGCATATCCTTGCTGCTGATCGGCGGCATTTTAGATCGTTACCTGGCGCGCGAATTTCTCAAGATATTTGCTGTCAGCCTTCTCTGCACAGCGGTCTTGTACCTCATCGTAGATTTTTTCGACCGAATCGATACCCTCCTGCAGGCAGGCGCGCCCTTATCGACCTCGGTCAGATACTTTCTCTACAAGATTCCCCTCTTGCTCTCGCGCATGTTCGCCTTCGCCGCCCTCTTCTCGACCCTGTTCTCCCTAGGGATGCTGTCTCGAACTCAAGAAATAACGGCCATGCGCTCCAGTGGTATGAGCCTCCGCCGCATTGCGTTGCCCCTGTTTCTGCTCTCCTTCTTGATTTGCATTATCGCCTTTTTCTGGAACGAGGCGCTAGTTCCAATATTCACCCAGAAGGCCCAAACCATCTACAAAACAGAAGTAAAGAAAAAACAACCCAAGAATCTCATTGGGACCAAGGATATTTGGATGCGCGGAGAGGGGTCTTTCATCAGCGTGGATCATTTCGACACGAAAAAGATTGTCCTGGAAGGCGTCACCATTTATCTCTTGAATCGGGACTTCACGCCGAGAGGGCTGATCGTGGTCCCATGGGCACGCTGGAATGGCACGCGCTGGGAGGCCAAGGAAGGTACGGAATGGCTCTTTCTGCCGAATGGTCAGATGACCCAGCAACCACTCAACACCTCCCTCCCCCTCGCGGAGACTCCAGAGGATTTTAAGCTGCTTGCGCGCGAGGCGGAAGAGTTCAGCTTCTTCGATTTGCGCAAACAAATTGCGGATCTCCAGGCAAAGGGCTTCGACACGGTGCAAGACGAGGTCGATCTCCAGGTAAAGTTGGCGCTTCCCCTGGTTTCCCCCCTCATGGTCCTCCTGGCCATCCCCTTTGCCCTCCGGCATGGCCCAGGGGGGGGCATGGCCCTCAGTTTCGGGCTCTCGATGCTGATCGGCTTTGGCTACTGGTTTGTCCTGGCCTTTAGTGTCTCGCTCGGTCACAGCGGAGCGTTACCCCCGCTGGTAGCGGCTTGGCTTCCCAATCTGATCCTAGCCTTCGTGGGACTCTTTTTCTCTACTGCAGAGGAATAAAGGGCATCCCTAAGGGATCAAGGCTGTTCCCCTGAGCCCTTCGGTTTCAGGCCACCCGTACATCAGATTCATATTTTGCACAGCCTGGCCGGCCGCCCCCTTGACCAAGTTGTCAATCGCCGTGATCACCACGAGACGCTTGACCCGGGGATCATAGCGAAATCCAATGGCACAGTCGTTGGAGCCGCGGACCTCTTTGGTTTGGGGAAAAGAACCTGCCGGCAGGATGCGAATGAAAGGATCTCCGCGATAAAAATCTTTGTAGACCTTGGCGAGTCTTTCGCCGTCGAGAATTTTTTTAAGTTCGACGTACATCGTGGAAAGAATCCCCCGGTTCATAGGCACCAAATGAGGCGCAAATAAAACCAAGACCGGTCGCTTGGCGATCCGGCTTAGCTCCTGTTCGATTTCAGGGATATGGCGGTGAACGCCGACATTATAGGCCTTGAAGTTTTCGTTGACCTCGCTGAAGGAGAGATCGACCGCGCTGCTCCTCCCGGCCCCCGTGACTCCGGACTTGGCATCGATGAGCACAGTCCCCTGAACCATTTTTTCAACAAAGAGGGGGGCTAAGCCAAGCACGGCTCCGGTGGGATAACAGCCCGGATTAGCAACGAGCCGGGCTTTGCCGATCTCTTTCCGGCGAATCTCTGTCAGCCCGTAGACGGCGTCCCGCAAGAGGTGCGGCGCCTTGTGCACGCCGTACCAGCGGAGGTAGGTCTTGGGGTCATGAAGACGAAAATCAGCGCTCAGATCGATCACCCGCATGCCCCGCTCCATCAAGGCCGCAACCGCCTCCATAGAGGTTTCATGGGGGAGCGCGGCAAAGGTAAGATCAGATCGAGAGGCTATTTGATCTATCCGGATTGCTTCCAGGATAAGATCGCACTGACCCGTCAGCGACGGATAGATATCGCTTACCCGCTTCCCGGCATATTGCTGGGAGGTAATAGTAGTGATCCGGACACGGGGATGACGGATGAGAATGCGCAGAAGTTCAACGCCCGCATAGCCAGTGGCACCCAAAACCGCCACGCGCAGGTCTTTCCGTTTCCCGTTAGAAACCCTTTGAGGCGATGAATTCAACGCTTTGAGTATTGCGGTCGCTTGCGTGCCTTGTGGCGTCCGTACTTCTTCCGCTCAACCGCACGCGGATCGCGGGTGACGAAACCAGCCTTTTTTAGTGGGGAACGAAAATCGAGGCTGATTTGGATGAGGGCGCGGGTAATCCCGTGACGGATCGCACCTGCCTGACCGGAGATGCCTCCACCTTGCACATTGACTTTGGTATCAAAATTCCCCTGGGTATGGGTAACCTGGAATGGCTGGAGAACGATCATCCTGGCCGTCTCGCGACCAAAATAATCCTCCAAGGTTTGATCATTGATCAGGACACTTCCCTTGCCCTCTTTTAAATACACCCGGGCCACGGAGGTCTTCCGTCTCCCGGTTGCATAGAACACCTTTTCTGCCATGATTTTTACTCCTAAACCTTTAGTGCCAGAGGCAGCGGTTTTTGCGCCTCATGGGGATGATCCGGGCCAGCGTAAACCTTTAACTTAGTTGAGAGTCTTCTCCCCAACCGGCTTTTAGGCAACATCCCCTTTACCGCTAACCGAATCAGGGCCTCGGGCTTGTCTGCAAGCATTTTCTGCGCAGTGGTAGTCCGCATGCCCCCTGGATATTCGGAATGCCGATAGTAAATTTTATCCTCTAGTTTTTTCCCTGTCAGCCGGACTGCCCCGGCATTAACCACAACGACAAAGTCTCCCACATCCACGTGACGCGCAAAGGTGGGTTTGTGCTTCCCCCTTAAAACCTTAGCCACCTCACTGGCCAGTCGGCCCAAGACCTTTCCCTCCGCATCCACGATATACCATTGGCGCTGGGCAAGCGCATCTTGCCTTTTCATCTGATAGGTCCTCATATTCCCTCTTAGTTCCATAAACACATAAATCCAAAATATGGCGGGGCCGACGAGACTCGAACTCGCGACCTCCGGCGTGACAGGCCGGCGTTCTATCCAGCTGAACTACGACCCCGTTTTTTCGTTAATAGTTACTGGTTAATCGTTAATCGTCAAGTCTTCAGCATTGGAGGTCGTGTAACCGATCAAAACGAGTAACGAATCAACTAATAACTAGTAACGAAACTGGTGGGCGGTACAGGATTTGAACCTGTGGCCCCCGGCTTGTAAGGCCGATGCTCTCCCGCTGAGCTAACCGCCCCCTCCGGCCAAAAACACCAGCCTCTAACCTTAGACTTGAGACTCACTATGCCCGGTTATTCGTCTCAAGATTCTTCCTGGTCTCTATGACAGAGAGTGATTTAGCTGAGGGAATCTTTTAAGGTCTTACCAGCCTTAAACTTGGCGGCTCGAGAGGAGGCAATCTGGATCGACTCTCCGGTCTTGGGATTTCTCCCGGTCCGCGCTTTGCGCTCCGACACCGAGAACGTTCCGAAACCGGAAATGTTAACTTTGTCCCCGTTCTTCAAAGCGGCGACGATGTCATCAAAAACCCCGTTGACAATCTCTTCTGCCTTCTGTTTGGGAATATCCGCCTTACTCGCAACCAAATCAATCAAGTCCGCTTTTGTCATTTTTCCCCCTCACCACCCTGCCGGGCCTACCGGCAGAGTATTCCATTTTATAACAACATGAGAGCTCAGGTGTCAATCCGCTTAGGGGTGACCCCCGAAGCCGCCCGACCTATTGTGGCAAGATATCCGCCCGGGGACTTTCTTCCTCCTTGTCCTCAAAGACGGAAGAATCCTCTCTCGTTTCAGCCGAGACCAGCTTTTTCTTAAAGAGACTCTCAGGATCTTCTAAGATGAGCGCTTTCTTCAACACTTCATCCATATGGGAGACCGGCCTCAGTTCAACGGCTTTTAAGATCACGGAAGGTATTTCCTCGATATCCTTCTCGTTTTCTTCGGGTATCAGGACTGTTTTGATGCCCCCCCTATGAGCAGCTAAGATCTTTTCCTTCAGTCCGCCGATGGGAAGGATCCTCCCTCTTAAGGTAATCTCCCCGGTCATCGCCAGATCATGGCGCACCGGGATACGGGTAAGGGCGGAAACCAGAGATGTGGCCATCGTGATCCCAGCGGATGGTCCATCTTTGGGAATGGAGCCCTCGGGGACGTGGATATGGACATCCACCTTTTGATAAAAATCCTTCTCTAATCCCAGATCTTCCCCACGGGAGCGGACATAGCTCATCGCTGCCTGGGCCGATTCTTGCATGACATCACCCAGCTGACCAGTAATGATGAGCTGCCCCTTCCCGGGCATGACCGTTACTTCCGTGACGAGTAACTCCCCCCCGAGCTCGGTCCAGGCCAGCCCCGTCGTCACTCCGATTCTCTGTTCTACATCGACCATCCCGTATCGGTATTTCTGGGGGCCCAGATATTTATGCAAACTCTTCGCACCGACTTGGACCCTGGCGCTTTTATCCTTCTTGACTACCTCCACAGCGACCTTGCGGCAGAGCGAGGCCAGCTCTCGATCCAGATTTCTCACCCCCGCCTCTTTGGTGTAATGGCGGATCAGTCCGAGAATGGCGTTATCGGTAAACAGGATGTTCCCCGGAGTCAGACCGTTGGCCTCGCGCTGTTTTTCCACCAGATATCTCTTGGCGATGTTCAGCTTCTCCATCTCCGTGTATCCCGCAATCCGGATAATTTCCATCCGGTCCTGCAGCGGTCGGGGAATACGGTCCAGAGTATTCGCGGTAGTGATAAACATGACCTTCGATAGATCGTAATCCAAGTCCAGGTAATGGTCATTGAAGGCAAAGTTCTGCTCTGGATCCAACACCTCGAGCAGCGCCGAAGAGGGATCCCCTCGAAAATCAGTAGACATCTTATCGACCTCATCCATCAGAAAGACAGGATTACTGGAGCCGGCCTTCTTCATGGACTGGACGATCTTCCCCGGGAGCGCGCCGATATAGGTGCGACGATGGCCACGAATCTCCGCCTCATCCCGGACTCCCCCCAAGGAGACCCGGACAAACTTCCTTCCCGTCGCCCGGGCGACGGAACGGCCCAGGGAAGTCTTGCCAACGCCTGGAGGCCCCACCAGACAGAGGATCGGACCCTTCATCTTCCCTACCAGGCTCTGAACAGCCAGATACTCCAGGATGCGCTGCTTGACTTTCTCCAAGCCGTAATGGTCTTCTTCCAGGATCTTTTCCGCTTCCTTGATGTCCAGCTTGTCATCGGTGAACTCATTCCATGGCAGACTCAGAATCCAATCAATATAGTTTCTCACTACGGTGGCCTCAGCCGACATCGGCGACATCATCTTGAGCTTCTTCAACTCTTTCTCGACCTTGTCCTTCCCCTCGGCTGATAGTTTCTTCTGCTTGATCTTCTCTTCGATCTCCTGGATCTCGTTCTTAAACTCGTCCTTTTCCCCCAGCTCCTTCTGGATGGCCCGCATCTGCTCGTTCAAGTAATACTCCTTTTGCGAGCGTTCCATCTGTTTCTTAACGCGCGAGCGGATGCGCCGCTCCACCTCCAGGATTTCGATCTCGGCCCTCATGTGACCCAAGACCTTCTCCAGCCGTTCCGCCGCATTGAGAGTCTCCAGAAGATTCTGCCGGTCCTCTAGCTTGATCCCCAAATGGGCGACGATGGTATCGGCGAGGCGCGCCGGATCGTCGATAGAGGAGACAGACATGACCATCTCGGGCGGGATCTTTTTCTTCAGCTTGACGTAGTTTTCGAAGGTGCTGTGGACCTCCCGGACAAGCGCCTCCACTTCCGTATTCTTTTCCACTACCTCTGCGACCTCCTCCACCTCGACAAGAAAGAAGTCCGGATGATTCAAAAAGCGCACGACTTTGGCTCGTCTCTTCCCTTCGATCAGCACCTTGACCGTTCCGTCGGGGAGCTTCAGCATCTGAACGACGCTTCCCAGGACCCCGATCCGGTAGATGTCGTTTTCCGTCGGATCATTGGTCTTCGCATCTTTCTGCGATGACAAAAAAATAGGTCCCTGTTTCTGGGTGGCTTCCTCCAGGGCCTTGATCGAGCGCTGCCGACCCACGAATAGCGGCACCACCATATGGGGAAAAACGATGATATCCCGAAGAGGCAGAAGAGGCACTGTCAGCAAACCGTTGGCCTCTTTGTCCTTGTCGTCTTTCTTGTCATTGCGAAACAACATATCCCCCCCTTCCCTATGCACTCTCTGCCGCCTTGCTATAAACGATAATCGGGGCCTCGTTACGGGTCGCCACCTCTTCGGAGATGATCACTTCCTTAATAGTCGGCTGGGAAGGCATTTCATACATGACATCGAGCATGATGTTCTCCAGAATCGCCCTGAGACCCCGGGCCCCCGATTTCCTCTTCATAGCCTCTCGCGCAATCGCCCGAAGCGCCTCTTCGGTAAACTTGAGGTGCACACTTTCCATATCAAAGAGTTTACAATACTGTTTGGTCAGCGCGTTCTTCGGCTCCTTTAATATGCGCACCAACGCGGTCTCATCCAGCTCATCGAGGGTGGCCAGGACAGGCAGCCGGCCAATGAACTCCGGGATGAGTCCGAACTTTAGCAAGTCCTCGGGCTGGACCTCGTGCAGCAGTTCGGTGGCCCGTCTCCCGTCCCGCTCTTCAATGTCGCCTCCAAAACCCATGCGCTTGCGCCCTGTCCGTCTGCGAATAATATCTTCCAAACCAACGAACGCCCCGCCGCAGAGAAAGAGGATGTTGGTTGTGTCCACCTGGAGAAATTCCTGTTGCGGATGCTTCCTTCCTCCCTTGGGCGGCACACTTGCCATGGTCCCCTCAATGATTTTCAGCAGTGCCTGCTGCACCCCCTCGCCAGAGACATCCCTGGTGATGGAGGGGTTGTCCGACTTGCGCGAGATCTTATCGATCTCATCGATGTACACGATCCCCCGCTGCGCCTTTTCCACATCATAGTCCGCCGACTGAAGGAGATTCAGGATGATGTTCTCGACGTCCTCTCCGACATAACCTGCCTCGGTGAGGCTCGTCGCATCGGCAATGGTAAATGGCACTTGAAGAAAACGCGCCAGAGTCTGAGCCAGAAGCGTTTTTCCCGAACCCGTCGGGCCAAGCAGCAGGATGTTGCTCTTCTGTAGCTCCACATCACCCGTCACCATCTGGCTGTCGATCCTCTTATAATGGTTGTGAACCGCCACCGCTAAGATCTTCTTCGCCCTCTCCTGACCAATGACATACTGATCCAGCACCCTCTTAATCTCCGCCGGCTTGGGGACAGTGGAAGAAGAAGCCAGGGCCTCTTCGTGATCGCACTCCTCCGCTATGATATCGTTACAAAGGTCGATGCATTCATCACAGATGTATACCGTCGGACCCGCGATGAGCTTGCGGACTTCGTCCTGGCTCTTGCCACAAAAAGAACAAACCAGATTTCCTGACCGGTCATCACCGTGCTTTGGCATAGTACCCCCGACTCACTTCTTATTGCCTTCCGGCCGATTCACGATTACCTCGTCGACCAATCCGTACTCTAGAGCCTGCTTGCCGGTCATGAAGAGGTCCCGGTCCGTATCCTTTTCGATCTTCTTAAGGCTCTGACCCGTATGCTTCATAAGAATGTCGTTGAGCTCCTCCCTCATACGCAGGATCTCTCGCGCCTGAATCTCCACGTCTGCCGCCGTCCCCTGGAACCCTCCCAAGGGCTGATGGACCATAATCCGTGAATGGGGAAGGGCATATCTCTTCCCTTTGGTCCCCGCAGCCAAAAGCACCGCTCCCATGCTGGCGGCCTGTCCCACGCAGACCGTGGAGATCTGAGGTCTAACATACTGCATGGTATCGTAAATGGCGAGGCCTGCGGTTACAGATCCCCCCGGCGTGTTGATATAGAAATAGACATCCCGCTCCGGATCCTCGGATTCCAAAAAAAGCAGTTGCGCGGTGACCACGTTCGCCACATCGTCCGTAATTACCGTTCCCAAAAAGACGATCCGGTCTTTGAGCAGGCGGGAATAAATAT
This sequence comes from Deltaproteobacteria bacterium RIFCSPLOWO2_02_56_12, assembly GCA_001799045.1. Taxonomy (GTDB): domain Bacteria; phylum Desulfobacterota; class Binatia; order UBA9968; family UBA9968; genus UBA9968. Next base: position 10,635 of record MGRY01000002.1, read on the forward strand.
CATAGGCCCTTTCTCCTCGCCCCGTTTGCTCAACTACGATAGGAATGAAATTCATTTTTTCAGGGACTTCCCCACAGTTGGAATATTTTAGCTTTTTTTCTCTTTCGCATCAATGGGTGGCGCCATTTCTTTTACTTTGGCATGCTCAAGCAAAAAAACGAGAGTCCGATCAAAGATCATCTGCGAGCGGAGGTCCTCTCGGGCATCCTCCCGGCGATAGATCTCGCGTATCGTTGCGCCTTTTTCGCCCGCGGAGCGGGCCACCTCTTCAACCTTCTCCTGGATTTCTTTGTCTGAGATTTCGATTTTCTCAAGCGAGGCGATTTTTTCAATCAGCAGCGTCGCCTTTACCTGGCGCAGCGCCTGGGGCTCGATCTCCTCCCGCATCTGCTCTACGGACGTTCCGGACCTGGAGGAGGCTGCTCCCTGATTGGCAAGGCGGCTCTGATTCCGCTCCATGAGATAGCGGACCTGATGATCCACCATCGCCGGCGGGACCTCAAACGGATGGGCGTCAATCAAACGGGTAAGAATCTGTTCTTTGAGGCCGCTCTCTTGAATCGCTTGGACTTCGTTCTCCAATCGAACGCGAATTTTTTGCTTCAACTCTTCAAGAGAGGCGCATTCCCCGTGGTCCTTGGCAAACTCATCGTCGAGAGGGGGCAGGATCTTTCTTTTGATTTCCCGAACGGTCACGGAAAACACCGCCGCTTTCCCCGCCAGCTCCCGGTTAAAGTAATCTTCAGGATACGCAACGCTAATAGTATGTTCGCCATTCTTTTTCAACCCAATAAGGGCCTCTTCAAACTGCGGCAAAGCGTTTTCTCCGCCTACCTCCACGTAATAGTTCTCACCTTTTCCCCCAGGAAACGTTTTCCCATCAACCGAGCCGACAAAATCGATGGCCACAAAGTCTCCTCGCTCCACGTGGTCACGATCTTCCACGGGTTCGAGATGAGCATGGGTTTCCTGGAGATGGCGCAGGGCGCTTTCTATCTGCGCCTCTTCTACCGAGAGCTTCACCCTCTCCACCTCCCGCCCTAAATAGTTTTTGACATCGACCTCCGGCTTGACCTGAAGCAGCGCTGAAAAGGTAAAAGCCTTTCCCTCTTCGAAATCATTAGCCTCCACCTCAGGACGAGAAACCACCTGGAGCCCCCGCTCCCTCATGACTTCGCCAAGGGAACGCTCCACCAGCCGCTGGAGCACTTGCCCCCTAACCTCGTCCCCGTACAGGCGCTTCAGAACGGAGTGTGGCGCCTTCCCAGGGCGGAATCCCTTGATCTTTGTGCGCTGACTTAGACTCTCGTAGGCACGGACAAACTCCTCGTTAACGGTATTTGCCGGGAGTTCGACCCGAACCTTACGCTGAACCGGGCTAACCGTATCGACATCAATCTTCATCGGGATTTGAACAACTTCCATGCCTTCTGGTGCGAGAGGGGGGATTCGAACCCCCACGGTTGCCCGCTAGATCCTAAGTCTAGTGCGTCTGCCAATTCCGCCACT
>MGRY01000003.1:0-6189 GCA_001799045.1 Deltaproteobacteria bacterium RIFCSPLOWO2_02_56_12
ACTCCTTCCACCTCATGTTCCCAGCAGATCTCTCGCTGGGTTTCTGACGGGGCGATGGAGGCGGTAACGATCAACGCCGAATCCGAGCACAGCGCAGCAAGTCAGATCATCGCCGCCGGCAAGAGCGTCCGGGCCGGCACTGCCACTTCCTCCAAGGGTCTGCTCTACATGATCGAGGTGCTGGAGAATGCAGCTGGCGGAGGTATCCCTTGTGGCCTTTTCCTCGGCAACCGGGCGACCGGCGCGCCCATCAATATCTGGGCTGACAACACCGACGCCTACGCCATGCGCGACAGCGGGCTGATCCAAATTTTTGCCGCCGATGGCCAGGAGACCCTCGACAGCATTATCCAAGGCTACCGCGTCGCGGAAGATCTGAGGGTCAGGCTCCCGTTTGCCGTGAACCTGAGAGGCTTTACCGGAACCCACGCTTACGAGGGGGTGGAGATACCAAAACAGGATGATGTCGACCATTACCTCCCCTCATTCCTACCGCTCGCCCCTCTCTTTGCGCCGGACAAGCCGGTAACATATGGGGCTATGCTCTCTGCCTATCCTTACCGCAGACACAAGAGAAATCAGATGGCAGCCCTCACCAATGCCTCCGAAATTGTCTTGAAGGCAGGAAGAGACTTCGCCGAAAGGTTCGGACGCTCCTACGGCCTCTTCGAATGGATCGGAGATGAAAAGGCCAAGCTGGTCGTTGCCCTGTTGGGAGAGTCCTCCTGTGCCGGCGAGGTGGCAACACGTTACCTCCAGGGCAAAGAAGGGATCCCTGGGGTCGCGCTGCTGAAAATCCGGCTTTTTTCCCCTTTCCCGGCCAAGGAAATCGCCCAGGCGCTGCACAAGGCGGGGACAAAGGCGCTGATCGTCTTCGACGAAGGCATGCAGCACGGGGGCGTTCTTCCTCCGCTTGCGCAAAGGATCACTACGGCGGTCCATCTCCATCTCGGGGGCCAGGGGCCCAAGGTCGCAAGCGTGATTGGCGGGCTCGGAGGAAGCGAGGTGCGCCAGGAACATTTCCAGCTGATGTTTAACCTGGCCGATAACATCGCTGAGGGCAAACCCTATCGCCCTGAACCTTACTGGCTGGACATCGAGGAGGACCCCATCTTTGTCGAAAACAAGGAGCAAGTGAGTCCGAAGCTGTGGAGAAAATGGGGAGAGATTTGGAAAAAACAGCAGCGTAAGGAAAAATATTGTTCTCCGATTCCGCCCGATACTCATGAGATTCACATCTACGGGCGGGCTGGTCAGGGCGCGATTACCTCTGCAGTCGGGTTCACCGGCGCCGGCATCGAAAGCGGATTCCAGCTCTTGACCGTGCCCACATTCGGTTCCGAGAGGAGAGGGGCCATTATCACCACTGATACCCTGATCAACTTTCACAAAGAGCGAAAGATTCGCTCTTTTACCCGCGCCTGGGATGTCGTGATACTTTACGATGACACGATTCTCTATTCGCCTGAACATCAGGTCCTGGATGGGCTTAAAGAAGGCGGCGCCCTTCTGGTCAACACCACCAATCTGAGCGTCAAAAAGATCCACGAGGTTTTGAAGGCCGGTGAAGAGAGAGTAAAGGTTTTTACCGTGCCGGCAGGCGAAATCTCCCATAGACTGGGGCTTAAGCACATCAACATGCCCATGCTGGGGGCTCTGCACAAGGTCTACGATAAGGTGCCGTTTAAGACCGCCGTCAGTTATTACGAACAACACGTCCCCAAGCCAAGAGAAGCAAGCCTAGAAGCGGTCCGGCAGGGTTTCGCCGAAACCACGGATCAAGAAACTAAGAGGGCGAAAAAAGAGAGCAGGCTCACCGTCAGCCGAGACTTTCTTGATTGGCGTCCCGAAGACCATTCGCAGGAGAGCTGGCCTTCCGCCCTGGAAGAAGTCCAGCTCTGAGGGTGCATCATGTATAAAGCTTTATTCAATCGTCATATCGGTATCAGCCCCCATAGTTTTCTTCTCCCGGATCCGGTGGTCGATGTGGGAGAGTACGGGGCGATTCCGACAACCGGGCTCACCTCAGGACATCAGGGCTGCACCGGCTGCGGCATGGTAACCGGCACGAATCAGGTGCTGCGCGCATTGAAGCTTACGGGGAAGCATGTGGTGGCAAGCATCGGGACCGGCTGCAACGAGGTGATCACGACGCAAAACACTTCCTGCTGGGGCGATGTCTCCGTGGATCACAACAATTTCCCCAACACCGCGGCAACGCTTAGCGGGAATATCGCCGCGCTGAAGGCGCTGGCGCAAGCGGGAGCGGTCTCTCCCGAATCGACAGTGAATATCGGCATAGCCGGAGACGGAGGCACCTACGACATCGGCCTCCAGGCCCTCCTCGCCTGGATTGCGCGCGGGGAAAACGGGGTCTATGTTTGCCTCAACAATCAAGCCTACATGAATACCGGAGTTCAAGGATCGGGCGCCACGCCATACGGCACAAGTACTTCGACTACTCCCTTTGGAAAGGTGATCCGGGGAAACCAGCGAACGCCGCAATACCTTCTCGATCTCGCCCTGGCCGCCGGCGCCTCTTACGCGGCCGCTGCCTGTCCGCTTTGGCACCGCGATCTCATGATCAAGGCGCAGAAGGCGGCCGCCATCGAAGGACCGTGTGTGCTGGAGATCTATTCGGTTTGTCCCGAGGGCTGGAAGAGCGACACCGACGTGTTTCACGAAATCACTGAACTAGCGCTCGAGACTCGCTCGTGGATCCTCTATGAGGCGGAGAGGGAGCGGAAGAGCAATACGGTTCTCTTCACGCTGAATTACGCTCCTAAAAAGTATCTGCCGATTTTAGCATATCTCAAGTTGCAGGAGAGGTTTGCGAGCATGAGCGAATTTCCCCAGATGGTTGAGCGGGCGCAGGAAGTCATCGAGGCAAGGTGGTCTTTCTGGAAGCCGGTGCTTGAGGCGAATGGAAAAGAGTGGAAGGAGGGGCTTCGTGCATCCTGATCTTACCTTACGAATCGCCGGGGAGTCCGGTGAGGGTGTCATTACCATAGGTGAAACCCTATGCCAAATTGCCGCCCGGGAAGGGCTCCATATCGTGACCTTCCGCACTTTTCCCGCCGAGATCAAAGGCGGGGCATGCATGATTCAGGTGCGGCTAAGCGAGAAAAACATCTCTTATCACGGAGAGCGCGTGGATTTTCTCGTCTGCCTCAACCAGGAGGCCCTGGGCGAGAATCTTCCCGATCTGAAAGACCACGGAGTCCTCCTGTGCGAGGCGGAATGCGATCTGCCCGAAGAACTCCTTGGACGAACGGTCTACAAGGTCCCCTTCGATCGCATCGCTACGCGCGAGATCGGCAGCCGGATCAGCAAAAACATCGTCGTCCTCGGGACCCTCTCCCACATCTTGAGTTTGCCGAAGAGGCAAATCGAGGGATTCATTACAGAGAAATTCGCCAGGAAAGGAAAGGCAGTCCTCGATCACAATCTGGATGCCTTGCAAAGAGGGTTCGATTTTGCTGAGCGCAATCTCGGAAAAAAAGACCCCTACAAATTCCCCAAGGGCAACGAGCAGAAGATGCTTCTGATGACGGGTAACCAGGCGATTGCCTTGGGCGCAACCGCTTCGGGGATGAGGTATTTCTTCGGTTATCCCATCACTCCTGCCTCGGAGATCATGGAATGGCTCGCGGTCCACCTGCCCAAGCTGGGAGGCATCGTCCTCCAGACTGAGGACGAGATATCTGCTATCTGCAGCGTTGCCGGGGCGTCGTGGGCGGGGGGCAGGAGCATGACATCCACATCGGGACCCGGACTATCGCTCATGTCCGAGACCATCGGCCTTCTCTCTATGGCGGAAATCCCGGCGGTCATTGTGGACTCGCAGAGAGGCGGTCCCAGCACGGGAATGCCCACCAAGACAGAGCAGTCTGATCTTTTTCTTGCTCTTTATGGCTCTCACGGAGACACCACAAGAGTGGTAATGGCACCCACTTCCGTTCCCGACTGCTTTCGCGTCACCGCCTTGGCCTTTGACCTGGCTGAGAAATACCAGTTGCCGGTCATCGTGTTAGTAGACCAGGCCCTCTCGGCACGTCTCGAGACTGTCGAGCCGCGTTTGGTCAAACGGACCCCATCAGCTTCCCGGCTTACCGCCAAGCTCAGGGAGGATGCCCCTTTCACCCGCTATCAACTCAGTGAATCAGGCGTCTCTCCGGCAGCCCTTCCGGGCACGGTGGGAGGCGAACACATGGTTACCGGGATGGAGCACGACGAAAAGGGCAATTTCGCCTGCGACGAAGAAATGCACACGGCAATGACTGTCAAAAGATTCCGCAAGCTAAGCGCCATCGAGGGCGACCCGCTGACTCATGAACTATGCAGTTATTTCGGTGACAAAGAGGCGGAGATTGGCATCATTTCTTGGGGTTCATCGGCCGGACCGGTCGAGGAGGCCGTTAGTATCGCCAAGAATCTGGGGATACCGGTCCAGGCCATCATCCCAAAAATCCTGAACCCCCTTCCCCATCAGGAGCTCAAGGCCTTTTTGGGCAAGGTCAAGCGGGTCATTGTCCCCGAGCTCAATTTTGTCGGGCAGTTAGCCTCCTTGCTCAGGTCAACCTACCGCATCCCGACTATCAGCTTGACCAAGGTCAAAGGGGTCCCGTTGGAACCAACGGAAATCGTCAAGAAGATTGTCGAGACTGCAGAAACACTAAATGTAAGGAGCATGAAACATTATGGAAGAGCAGGATAGACCTTGCGAATACCTGAGCGGCGTTGGCCCTGTATGGTGCCCGGGCTGTGGTTATTACGGAATTCTTTCGGCACTGGCTGAGGCGTTTGCTGATCTCAGGCTGCCAACAAACGAGTTAGCTCTTATTTCCGGAATCGGCTGCTCCAGCAGGCTGCCCTATTTTGTCAAGGCCTATGGTTTTCACAGCATTCATGGCCGCGGGCTCCCCATTGCCCAGGGAGTCAAAACCGCCAATCCGGAGCTCACCGTCGTCGCCGTCGGAGGCGACGGAGATGGCTTGGCCATCGGCGGGGGTCACCTGCCACATATAGCGCGGAACAATGTGGATATAACCTATCTGCTTTTCAACAATGCCATTTACGGGATGACCAAGGGGCAGTTCTCTCCTACCACCGTCCTCTTTCCCATCACCAAAACCTCTCCCTTTGGCCTGACCGGCGAGTCTGTCAACCCTTCGGCTCTGGCCATCGTATATGGAGCCAGCTTCGTGGCGCGGGGCTTCTCAGTAAAAAAGGAGCATTTAAAGGATTTGATCATTCAGGGAATGCAGCACCGGGGATTTTCCTTCATCGAGATCCTCGCCAGTTGCTCTTCCTTCAACACTACCGATATGAATGTGGCCCGGATCATCAAGAACCTCCAAATGGTTCCCGAAGACCACAACCCGGAAGATGAAATAGAGGCCTTGAGGCTGGCCACCGACAAGGAAAAAATCAACCTTGGCGTCTTGGTCCGCAACCCACGTCCCACGTTGGGGGATAAGTTCCAGGAGATGCAAAAGAAGGCAAAGGCTAGGGCTCCAGAGGCTAAGGCTCAGGCAGCTATGGAGGATCTCCTGGCGCAATTCGCATAATACCAGCCACTGGCTTAAGCTAATCATCTTTTCAACGGAGGTTTTTCTATGTTTCAAAACCTGCTCTTCCAAAAAGAAAAAGCCGTCGCTACTGTCCAGCTCCATCGCCCGCAGAAGAAAAACTCCCTGAACGGTGAGTTGCGGCGGGAATTGGAGGAATGTTTCAAAGAGGTGGCAAACAACCGGGATATCAGGGTCGTCATCGTCACCGGAGGGGAGGAGGTTTTCTGTGCGGGCGCGGACATCGCTGAGATCCAAGAGTCTCTTTCTGCAGAGTCGGCTTACAAACACGCCCGGGAATTCCAGCTCCTGTTCGACCAGATCGAAGATCTGCCACAACCGGTCATAGCGGCGGTCTCGGGCTACGCGCTCGGAGGAGGATGTGAGCTCGCATTGGCGTGTGATTTTCGCATCGCTTCCGACACGGCCAAATTGGGTCTCCCGGAGATCAAGATCGGCGCATTTCCCGGAGGAGGCGGAACACAAAGGCTCCCACGACTCATCGGGGCGACCAAGGCCAAGGAGATCATCTTAACCGGCGATCCCATCAACGCAGAGCAGGCCCTCGCCATAGGGCTTGTTATGAAGGTGGTTGCGAAAGAAAAATTGTTGGACGAGG
>MGRY01000003.1:6226-15743 GCA_001799045.1 Deltaproteobacteria bacterium RIFCSPLOWO2_02_56_12
TCTCGCCCTGGAGGCATCGAAGAGAGTCATTAACCGGGGCCTCCAGGTAGATCTTAGCTCAGGCCTGGAACTGGAGGCGCGCTGCTTCGGGAACCTGGCCATTACGCACGATTTAAAAGAAGGGACGCTAGCCTTCCTAGAGAAGAGAAAGCCAAACTTCACTGGCGACTGAATATGAACTGGTTTCCAGAGAACGTATCGACTTTCGGCGGCGAGATAGACTCTCTTTTCTATCTGATCTTGTACATCACGGGAGCATGGTTCGTCCTGACCGAGGGGCTTATTGTCTTCTTCTTGATTCGCTACCGGCGCCGGCAAGGAAGCAAAGCGGCTTATCTCCCTGGGGAGTCACTCCGGCAGGCCTCGTGGATTCTCGTCCCCTGCGTCGCCGTGCTTATTCTCGACCTCTGGTTGGATTTTCGCGGCGCTGATGTATGGGCGAAAATCAAACGCCAGGTGCCACCCAGCGACCTCGTGATTCAAATCACGGGAAAGCAGTTTAACTGGGAGATCGTCTATCCGGGGCCGGATGGAAAATTCGGCACTGAAGACGATCTCCAAATAGACAATGAGCTGCATGTCCCCGTGGGCAAGGTAGTCCACGTCGTCCTCAAATCCAAAGACGTGATTCACAGCTTCTTCCTCCCCCACCTGCGCCTCAAGCAGGACGCCGTGCCGGGGCGGGAAATCCAGGCCTGGTTCGAAGCCACGAAGCCCGGTCAATTCGAGATGCCCTGCGCCGAGCTTTGCGGCTTTGGCCACTCGGGGATGAACGGTCAGCTGATCGTGCAGCCTCAGGAAGAATACGAAAAGTGGGTGCAGGAGCATTGGCCAAAAAAATGAAAATCTTTTCAACGGATCACAAGGTCATCGCCAAACAGTATTTATCGGTTGGCCTCTTCTGGGCAATCACGGGAGGACTCACCGCCTACATGATCCGCTGGCAGCTTGCCTACCCGGAAACCGAGGTGCCGGGCTGGGGTTTTATCGCGCCGGACTTCTACAACATGCTCGTCACCATGCACGGAACGATCATGGTCTTCTTTGTCGCTATGCCGATCCTGCTGGCGGCCTTCGGCAACTTCCTCATTCCTTTGATGATCGGCGCCCAGGATATGGCCTTTCCCCGGCTGAACATGCTTTCTTTCTGGGTCTTCGCTCTGGCATCGCTGGTCTTGCTCAGCTCTTTTTTCGTCCCCGGCGGCGCCGCCTCCGCCCCTATCCGCCAAGGCCGCCTATACCGGAGTGAACTGGGGCCTAAATCTCTGGCTCCTCGCCCTGGCCCTCGAGTTCGCCTCTTTTTTAATGGGCGGCGTCAACTTTCTCACTACGGCCATAAATCTTCGGGCCCCTGGCATGACTTTTTTTCGCCTGCCTCTCGTCGTCTGGATGCAGCTCACAGCGGCCGTCATTTTCATGCTTTCCGTGGGACCGCTCATCGCCGGGGCCGTGATGCTCCTGATGGACCGTGTCGTGGGGACAACCTTTTTCCTCCCGGAAGGAGGCGGCCAGCCGCTTTTGTGGCAGCACCTCTTCTGGTTCTTTGGCCATCCCGAGGTCTATGTCATCCTTCTCCCCGGCCTGGGCCTAGTCCTGGAAATCCTGCCGGTCTTTTCCCGCAAGCCGATCTTCGGCTACCGCGCGATTATCTACTCGACCATCGTCGCGGGCATGCTGAGCTTCGTGGTGTGGGCGCACCACCAATTTTTGAGCGGCATGGACCCCCGGCTCGCCATGCCCTTCAGCATCACGACGATACTCATCTCCGTGCCTTTCGCTCTCATCGTCTTCGCCATGATCGCGACCCTGTGGCGCGGATCGATCAGCTTCTCCGCGCCCATGCTCTTTGCGCTTGGCACACTCGCTGTCTTCATCCTGGGAGGGCTGACCGGCATTTTTAACGGCTCCGCGCCCGTCGACATCTACCTCCACGACACCTACTTCATTGTCGCACATTTCCACTACACCCTCTTCAGCGCGGTTTTTTTCGCCGGCTTTGCCGGGCTTTACTTCTGGTTTCCGAAGATGTTCGGGCGCATGATGAACGAAACCCTGGGGAAGATCCATTTCTTGCTGACCTTTATTTTTTTCAACGCCGTCTTCCTGCCGATGCACGTCGTTGGGCTCCGAGGGATGATGCGCCGGATCGCCGACCCGACGCAGTACGCTTTCCTCCAGCCAATACAACCCCTGAACGTTTTCATCACCGTCGCCGCAATCTTGCTCTTGCTTTCCCAGTTTCTATTTGTGATCAATTTTTTCTGGAGCCTGCTCGCGGGAAAGAGGGCCGAGCGGAATCCATGGCAGTCCAATACGCTGGAATGGACCACCCTTTCCCCGCCGCCCCACGACAACTTCGAAAGGGTCCCCGTTGTTTACCGCAGTCCCTACGAGTACAGCTCCCCTGAGTCGCCCGAGGATTGGCTGCCGCAGGACCGGCAACTCTCCCCGCACACCGCGGCAAGAAGCTAGGAGGAAGGAATCGTGCCGAGATCCGAGGACATGGCCATAACAGGAATGCCCGTGGGGAAAGTGGGGGTGTGGTGGTTCCTCGCCTCGGAGATCCCGGTCTTCGGCGGCCTGATCGCCTCCTATGTCGTCCTCCGCCTTGGGAGCGGCGGTTGGTCCGACGCCTCGAGCCATTTAAATTTCTCCCTTGCTTTGGCGAATACCTTCGTTCTGCTCACGAGCAGTCTGACCATGGTGCTGGCCTTCGCCGCCGTCGAGGAAAAAAAGCCAAGGAGACTTCAAGCCAATCTCTTGCTAACCCTCCTGCTGGGCCTAACCTTTTTGATGATCAAGGGCTTCGAATACGCGGGCGAGATAGGCCACGGGTTTACTCCGGGCGCGGGCATCTTCTGGTCTTTTTATTACGGGATGACCGGTCTTCACGCCCTGCATGTCCTAGGCGGGATCATCGTGAATCTGGTCCTGCTAGTTGCCGCGCTTAGGGATACCTTAAGACCTAATGAACACCGCGTGGAGCTGGCCGGTCTGTACTGGCACTTTGTCGATATCGTCTGGATTTTTCTCTTCCCCTTACTCTATCTCACATGAGGACATACGATGACTTCTGATGCGCACCGTCCAAACTATTTTCTCGTTTGGTTATGGCTCGTCGGCCTCGTCTTCCTCTCCATCGGAGCTAGCGTTTTTCTCTCCAAAGGCGCCGCCATCCTCTTGATCTTCCTTGTGGCGCTGGTCAAGGCCGTGCTGGTCCTGCTAAATTACATGCACCTCAAATTTGAAAGGCCGCTCCTCTACGCCCTGATTATCGTCCCCCTTTTGATCGTCGCCGTCCTTGTCTTCGCCCTGTTCCCAGACTTCGTCTTTCACCACTAGTTCCCCTGATGCTGATGCGGCTTCAGAGAGCCCTGTAGTTCTTCCCTACTTTCCCATCTATGCGAAAAAACACTGGTTTTATTATATTTTTTGAGAAATTAAGACGCAAATTCTCCGTCTCTCTTTCACAATCCATTGGCACAGTTTGTGCTGACACATTGACGGAGAGGAATTAATTATTTTTAAAGTCTTTACGGGGAAAATCTCATGACTTATCGCAGTTTGATCTACGAGGTTGATGATGGCATCGCCACCGTGCGGCTGAATGATCCCGAGAGGCTCAATGCCCTGACCTTCCAGACCTATGAGGAGCTGGAGCGACTGATGGGGGATTTGGCCTACGAGCAGACGGTCAAGGTCGTTGTGCTCACAGGAAACGGCAAGGGCTTTTGCTCCGGGGGAAGCGTGCACGAGATCATCGGTAAGCTCTTGGAGATGAAGGGGGAATCTCTTTATCGCTTTACCCGCATGACCTGTAATATAGTCAAAAACATGCGTCAGCTTAAAAAACCGATCGTGGCGGCAGTGAACGGGATAGCTGCCGGGGCAGGAGCGATGCTCGCCCTGGCCAGCGACCTGCGCATCGTTTCGGAGCGGGCGAAGTTTGCCTTTCTCTTTACCAAGGTGGGTTTGGCTGGAGCGGATATGGGGGCGCTTTATCTTCTCCCCAAGATCGTGGGGCAAGGCAAGGCCACGGAGCTGGTTTTCTTCGGGGATGTTATTGACGCCCAGGAAGCCCATCGGATCGGGCTGGCGAATCGGGTGGTGGCGCCTGACAAGCTGATGAAGGAAGCCTACTCCTTGGCGCGCCGTCTGAAAGAGGGACCGCTTTACGCCTTAGGAGTGACCAAGGAGCTGATAAATTTGGAGAGTGAAGTGGGTCTTGAGACTGCGTTGGAGATGGAGGCGATGGCCCAGGCCCGGTGTATGGAGATGGCGGATTTCGGTGAGGGCTACAAGGCCTTCGTGGAAAAAAGAGCGCCCCGATTCAACAAAACCGACATGTCGTGAAAGGATGAACCATGACGAAAAAAAACATCAGTATCAGAAATCTTGAAAAGGAAGACTTGTCGTCCATCGTCGATATCGAGGAGCGGGTCACGGGGGTGGCACGCAAGAAATACTGGGAAAAGAGGATCGAGATCTCCGAAGCGATCCGGCCGCACTGGGCGTCGCTCGTGGCAGAGCTGGAAAACCGCGTGGTCGGTTTCATCTTCGGCAGGGCCGGCGAGCTCGAGTTTGGTCTCCCCGGGACTGTGGCTTGGATAGAAATCATCGGCGTTGATCCTGCCTTCCGCAATCAGGGAATCGCGCGGCAGATGGTAGAGAGCTTTGCCGCGTCGGCTGAAGATCATGGAATCAACACGATCTTTACCCTTGTGGATCACGCGCAGCCGGAGATGGACCAGTTTTTCACGCGGCTCGGATTTGCTCGAGGGAAAATGCTGCACTTCCAGAAAGAAGTTGGCTGATATGCATTTCGATCTATCCGAGGAGCTGGTCGCGGTCAGAGATCTAGCCAGAGAGTTTGCCGAAAAGGAGATCGCCCCCACTGCTGTCAAAGACGACCGGGAGCATATCTTCCGCAAGGACCTGGTGGCGAAAATGGGCGAAGTCGGTTTCTACGGCTGCGTGTTTCCGGAGGAGTACGGCGGCACACAGTTGGGCTTCGTGGCCCTCGCCCTGATCTCGGAGGAGATCGCCCGGGTGCACAGCGCCATCCGCGTCTATATCAACATGCAGGCAGGCCCGGCCCTAACGCTCTTGAAGGCCGGCAGCGAGGAACAGAAAAGAAAATGGATTCCCCCTCTGATTTGCGGTGAGAGGATCGGCTGCTTCGCTATTACCGAGCCGGACGCCGGATCAGACGTGGCGGCCATGAGGGCCACGGCGGTGCGCAACGGCGATGGTTACGTCCTGAACGGAACCAAGAGCTGGATTTCCAATGCCACGGTCGCGGACGTAGGCGTAGTTTTCGCCTACACCGACAGATCCCAGAAGCATCACGGCATGTCCGCTTTCTTTGTGGAATTGAACCGGCCCGGCGTAAGCCACCGGGACCTGGACAAAATGGGCACCCATGCCTCCCCTACCGGAGAGCTGACCTTCGAGAACTTTCACATACCACGGGAAAACCTGATCGGGCGGGAGGGAGAGGGATTCAAACTCTGCATGTGGCATCTCAACCACACGCGCCTGGGCTGTGCCGCCGGGGCTTTAGGCGTAGCACGAGCAGCCAAAGAAGCCGCGATCAGCTACGCCAACGAGCGCGAGCAGTTTGGTCAAAAGATAGGTCAATTCCAGATGATCCAGGACCTTATTGCCCAGATGATCGTGAACGAAGAGGCGGCTCGTCTGCTGGTCTACCGCGCTGCGGCTCTCGCCGACCAGCACAGGCCCAACAACCTGGAGACCTCTATAGCCAAATATTCCGCGGCTGAGACCGCCGCCTTTAACGCCGACGCGGCCTTGAAGATCCTGGGGGCCTACGGCTACTCGACCGAATTTCCCGTGGAGCGTTATCTACGCGACGCCAAGTCCTACCAGATCGTTGAGGGATCATCGAACATTCAAAAACTGATCATTGCCCAGGACGCCTTGGGCTACAAAAAGGCGAATCGATAATACCAAGGAGGTTTAAAACCAACAGACGTGCGACCATACTTTGAAAAGATGACGGAATTCGGGAAACCTTTGTCCGACGGCCTGAAAAAAAGGATGCAGGAGAACGTACAACACATCAAGGGGGCGGAGAAGGAGATCGCCGAGGCAGTAGAAAAAGTCAAAAAGGCTGGCCTGCCGGCCGAGGCGCTGAACAAGCGGGGCGAATGGACCGTTTATCAGAGGCTCGAGTACCTGCTCGACCCTGGTACGTGGTGCCCGCTGCACACCCTTTACGACCCGATGGACGAAGAGTCAGGAACCACCGGCGTCGTAGATGGGCTGGGCAAGATCAGCGGCAGATGGGCCGTTGTGATCGGTTTTGACAACAAGGTGATGGCAGGCGCCTGGATCGCCGGCCAGGCGGACAATATTTTGAGAGTCACCGATATGGCCAAGCGACTGAACGTTCCTGTCGTTTGGATAGTCAACTGCAGCGGCGTCAAGCTGCCCGAGCAGGAGAAAGTCTACCCGAACCGGCGCGGCAGCGGGACGACCTTCTTCCGGCACGCCGAACTGGAAAAACTGGGGATTCCGGTACTGGCCGGAATCTGGGGCACCAACCCGGCCGGGGGAGGCTATCAGGGCATCAGCCCGACCTACCTGCTGGCCCACAAGAACTGCAACATCGCGGTAGGCGGCGCCGGCATCGTCAGCGGTATGAGCCCGAAGGGCTTTTTTGACGAGGAAGGGGCCGAAGCTATCATTAGCGCCACCAAGAATTTCAAGGAAGTACCACCTGGCCGTGTGGACATTCATTACGATTCCACAGGGTTCTTCAAAGCGGTGTTCGACACGGAAGAAGGGGTTCTGGACGGGTTGAAGGAACTGATGAAAGCTATGCCCGCTTACGACCCGAAGTTCTTCCGGGTGGCGGCGCCAAAGGAGCCGAGATTCGATCCCGGCGAAATCGACTACCTCATCCCCTTCAACCAGAAGATGGCGTACAGTTTCGACGAGGTCCTGGCCCGGCTCACCGACAACAGCGAGCACATGGAATTCAGGCCCGGCTACGGACCCGAGGTCTATACCGGGCTGGTGAAGATAAACGGTCTTCTGATGGGCGCGATCGGCAACCGGCAGGGTTTCTTGCCGAAAGGCTACCCGGAATACGCGCCCTATCAGGGAATCGGGGGCAAGCTTTATCGGCAGGGACTCATCAAGATGAATGAGTTCGTGACGCTGTGCGGAAGAGACAGAGTCCCCATAATTTGGTTCCAGGATACCACGGGCATCGACGTGGGCGATTATGCCGAAAAGGCCGAGCTGTTAGGGCTTGGACAGTCGTTGATATACTCGATCGAGCAGACCGACGTGCCGATGATGCTGGTGGTGCTGCGCAAAGGGACCGCGGCGGCGCACTACATTATGGGCGGCCCCACAGCCAACAACCACAACGCCTTTACCCTGGGAACGCCGACCACGGAGATCTATGTGATGCACGGAGAAACCGCCGCCGCGGCATCCTTTGCCCGAAGGCTGGTGAAAGAAAAGGACGCAGGTCAGCCGCTACAGCCGGTCATCGAGAAGATGAACGCTTTGGCGGCAGACTACAACGCCAAGTCCCGCCCGGGCTACTGCGCAAAGATGGGTTTTGTGGACGAGGTGATCTCTTTCGCAGCAATGCGGAACTATATGGCAGCTTTCGCCAACTGCGTCTACCAGAACCCGAAGTCTATCTGTCCGCATCACCATATGATGCTGCCAAGGATCATTCGAGGGTAGTAACGACAGGAGCAGCCTTGAACAGGGCATCTTTAAACATCCTTCCGTTGCAATCGGAGATTATTTACGGACCCGTCCCTTCGAAAAGGCTCGGCGTCTCGCTCGGAATCAACATCCTTCCCACCAGCTACAAGCTCTGTTCTTTCAGCTGCCTCTACTGTAAGTATGACTGGACGTCTAAACCTACGCCCCACCTTACCTATCAGACCGACGATTTGCCCCGTCCGGCTGAGGTCTCCTCCGCGCTCGAGATGTCCTTACATCGGCTAGTCAAACACAGAACAAAACTCGACTGCATCACTTTTTCAGGCAACGGCGAGCCTACGCTCCATCCGGATCTAGCCGAAATCATCGCAGCCGCTAAGAGAGTCCGCGATCAATACCTTCCTGAGGTCAAGCTTGCGATCCTTTCCAACTCTTCGACAGTGGGAAGCGCAGAGGTACGCGCGGCCCTAGAAATGCTTGACCTCAAGGTCATGAAGCTCGATGCGGGAAGCGAGGAAATGATCCGCCGACTGAACAATCCTATGCCTAATTTTTATCTTGGAGAGATCGTCGCCGGGTTAAGAAGTTTGACGGACATCATTCTGCAATCCCTTTTTGTTCAAGGAAGGGTCGCCAATACGGACCCGGATTCCGTGGAGCGATGGCTGGAGAAGGTGCGAGAAATCCAGCCCCGGCTGGTGCAAGTCTACTCCCTGGATCGTCTACCAACGGAAAGGAAACTATGGAGGGTCAACCTTCCCACTCTGCAGTGGATCGCGAGTCAGGTACGCTGGCGGGCAGGCATACCGGCGGAAGTCTTTTAGCCGGCGGCAGAGGTTTTACTTATGCTCCGTTTTGATATATTAGGAGAAGTTATGCAGGACGTTCTTGACTGAGGTAAAAATTATGATCATGGATCATCACATTGTCCCGGATTACCGATACAAAGAAATTCTGGTCGAAAAACGGCCCCCGAAGGATTTCGAGGGCCGGCCCGTCGAAGGCCTGACCAACTACTGGATCATCTTCAACAACCCGAAACAGTTCAACTCCTACACCACGCCCATGGTGAAGGAAACCATCCTCGCCTTCCGCCAAGCCTCGATGGACCGCGCCTGCGTGGCCGTCGTCTTCACGGGCGTGGGCGATAAGGCCTTCTGCGCGGGCGGCAACACCAAGGAATACGCCGAATATTATGCGGGCAACCCGCAGGAATACAAACAATACATGCGCCTGTTCAACGACATGGTCACGCACATCCTGATTTGCGACAAACCGGTGATCAACCGCGTCAACGGCCTGCGCGTCGCCGGCGGCCAGGAAATCGGCATGGCCTGCGATTTTACGATCGCCGCAGATACCGCACGGTTTGGCCAAGCCGGCCCCAAGCACGGTTCCGCGCCCGATGGCGGCGCCACCGATTTCCTGCATTTGTACGTGGGCATCAACCGCGCCATCGAGTCGTGCGTGCTTTGCGAACCCTGGTCCGCCTTACAAGCCGTGCGCTTCGGGCTGATCAACAAGATCGTCCCGGTGCTCAAGAAAAAAGACGGCGCCTTCATCCGCAACCCCTTCGTCTACGAGGAGGAGTCGGATGAATGGGGCAACCCCAAGTTCGGGAGGTTCAAGACCGGTCCGGACAGGAAGGCTGCGGCAGAGGCGGCCGCCGGTTGCGAAACAGACTTGACGCTTTTGGACCAGGAGGTGGAACGCATGTGCTACTCCCTGGCCTTGACCATGCCCGACTGCGTTTCCAAGACCCTGGAATCCATGCGCAAGAAGAAACTGGAACATTGGCAGCGCA
>MGRY01000003.1:15753-16707 GCA_001799045.1 Deltaproteobacteria bacterium RIFCSPLOWO2_02_56_12
CAACCGTTCGTGGCTCGCGTTAAACATGATGACCGAAGCCAAGGCAGGTTTCAGGGCCTTCAACGAAGGGCCCAAAGACAATCGTAATGCTGACTACATCAAACTGCGCCGCGCGCTGGCCAAGGGCACGCCGTGGACAGAAGAACTGATAGAAAGCATTCTACCTAAGGATTCGTCAAAGTGACCTACTCCTTGATCAAGACAACAGAGCTTTATAACGGCCAGGTAACGGAAATCCTGCTTGGGCCCGCCCCGGGCAATATCCTCAGCGCCCAGATGATGGACGAACTCTCAGCCGAGCTGGCAAAGGTCGCGGGTGCGCCGCACAAAAAGCTCCTGATCTTTACCGGGACAGGCAAGCATTTTTCCTTTGGCGCTAGCGTCGAAGAACATACCGCCGACAAAGTCGATGCGATGCTGCCCAAGTTCCATAAATTGATCGGCGCGCTCCTGGAATGCCCAGTGCCTGCGCTGGCCAAAGTCCGCGGAGTTTGCCTCGGTGGGGCATTCGAGCTGGCGCTGGCGTGCCCGCTTCTGTTCTGTGAAGAAGGGGCAGCGCTGGGCGTGCCCGAAATTCAGCTCGGTGTCTTTCCGCCTGCGGCCAGCATCCTTCTACCGCATAAGATAGGATTTGCCTTGGCCGCGCAGATGACCCTCACCGGCGAGAAATTCGCGGCAACGGAACTCAGACGCCTGGGATTGGTCAACGAGGTGGCCGCAGCCGGCAAACTGGACGAGACCGTGCAGGCGTTCGTCGAGAAGCAGGTCCTTCCCAAGAGCGCGGTGGCCCTGCGTTTAGCCAACCAGGCGACACGGTTGAGCCTGGTCAAACACTTCCGTGAGCACATCAAGGAAGTCGAGCGCCTATACCTGGATCGCTTAATGTCTACGGCAGACGCGGTCGAGGGCATCCAGGCCTTCCTGGAAAAGCGACCGCCCAAATGGAAGGATGAA
>MGRY01000004.1 GCA_001799045.1 Deltaproteobacteria bacterium RIFCSPLOWO2_02_56_12
GCCATTGAACCTTGAGCAATTCCACATAGCAGGGATTTGCTCTTAAGTTCGGTCCATGCGGAACTCAAAAAAGTCACCCCGATGAGAGATAAAGTCTGCCTCTGCTGGAGCTTTGTAAACGGGAAAAGTTGATAACCGAGGAGAATTATCGGATCTTAGGGCAGAGCTGGAGATCTTGTCCAAGATGCTTACCGCACTGATCAAAGGAACAGACAAACGTAAGCCGTAGAACAGTGGAACATTAGACCGCATTGTCGCTCCGGTCCAATGTTCCATTGTCCCATGCTCCAATGCTCTAAAATAAAAAGCCCGGAATCGGGCTTTTTATTTTTTGGTGGGCCGCCGGAGACTCGAACTCCGGACCCGCTGATTAAGAGTCAGCTGCTCTACCAACTGAGCTAGCGGCCCATATCCTCGTTTCCCTCGGCCCACTCAGGGCGGTGAGCCCTGTCGAACCGCGCTTGGAATTTCATCCTTCGACCTTGCTCAGGATGACCCTGAGCACGAGTCGAACGGGTCAGATCTCAGATAACAGATGTCAAGTTTTTTGCAATCTGAAATTTGAGATTTGCAATCCCAAAGGGATTGGGGTGAGTGAAGGGATTTGAACCCTCAACCCCTGGAGCCACAGTCCAGTGCTCTAACCAAATTGAGCTACACTCACCATATTCTAAATTCCAAGCCATGCTGGCGCGCCAGAAGGGATTCGAACCCCTGACCTACGGCTTAGAAGGCCGTTGCTCTATCCAACTGAGCTACTGGCGCGAATTCAGTAGGCAGGAAGCAGTATGCAGTCGGCAGGAAAGAAAAAAACAGGCTCTTGGACCGCCTACTGCCTACTGCCTACTGATTTTCTGGTCGGGGCGAGACGATTTGAACGTCCGACCCCCTGCGCCCAAGGCAGGTGCGCTACCAGGCTGCGCTACGCCCCGTCAAGAAACTGAAGACCATTCTACACATGCAGGGTGTGAAATCAAGGATTCGTCAAAGCATGAAGCAGCGAAGGGAGGGCCTGCTTGAGTTTCGCCAACGCCTTGCCTCGATGACTCACGCCGCTTTTGGTCTCGCGGTCGATTTCAGCAAAGGTCTTGCCCAAAGGAGGGTAAAAAAAGAGTGGATCATAGCCAAAACCGTTCTCTCCTCTCGGCTCAAACGTAATCCATCCTTCACACTCGCCGCGAAAAACCCACTCCCTCCCCCCTCTCGATCCCGGGCCGCGCAATGCGACCACGCAGATAAACCGCGCCCCTCTCTTCTCCTGTGGCACACCGGCTAAGGCTTGGAGCAGTTTCTCGTTATTTCGAGCATCGTCGGCATTCTCTCCGCTGTAGCGAGCCGAATAGATGCCCGGGGCTCCGTTCAGGGCATCAACCGCCAAACCCGAGTCGTCAGCCAAAGTGAGATATCCGGAGAATTCGGCCAGGGTGCGGGCCTTTTTTAGGGCGTTCTCTTCAAAGCTCCTCCCATCCTCAACGATTTCGGGCGGGCTGCCGAGACTGCTAAGAGAAATGACCTGAAATGGGAAATCTTTGAAAACCGCCTCGATCTCGGCAAGTTTACCCGGATTGGTTGTAGCCACCAGGAGTTCCACGGCAAAATAGGCTAGGGAATCGTGGCGAGCACTTTTTTTTGGACCTTGAGAAGCTCCCGAATGCCTTGCTGGGCAATCTCAGCCATACGGTCCAATCCCTTCTTGGTGAACGGGGCGCTTTCTGCGGTTCCTTGGACCTCGACAAACTTTCCTGATCCTGTCATGACGAAGTTCATATCCACCTCGGCGCGGCTATCCTCTTCATAGTTCAAATCCAGAAGCGGTTTACCATCGACGATGCCAACGCTCACCGCAGCAACCGAATCTTTGATGGGATTTTTCTGGACCACCCCTTGCTTGATCAACTGACGGGCAGCCTCAACCAGGGCCACATAGGCGCCTGTAATCGAGGCGGTTCGGGTTCCGCCATCGGCCTGGATCACGTCGCAGTCAATCCAGATCGTTCTCTCCCCTAAACTTTTCAAGTCCGCGATGGTCCGAAGACTGCGACCGATCAGTCTTTGGATCTCATGGGTCCTGCCCCCGATCCTACCGCGGGCGGCCTCGCGGGAGATGCGCACCTGAGAAGAAGAAGGGAGCATCCCATACTCCGCCGTGATCCATCCCTTACCGCTGTGGCGCAGGAAAGGAGGAACTTTATCTTCCAGTTTGGCAGTGCAGATCACGCGGGTGTCGCCCACCTCGATCAAAACTGAGCCGTCCGCAGACTTGATGTAGCTCGGCGTGATGACGATAGGCCTCAACTCCCGTTCTTTTCGACCGTCGGTGCGCATATCTATGTATTAAGGTTCGACCTTGAGGCTCACCTCGAAAGGTGGAAAACCACCATTTTTAGCTCGGTCATTTCCTCAACCGCGTAGCGCGGCCCCTCTTTGCCGAAGCCTGAATCCTTGAGCCCGCCGTAGGGCATGAGGTCGGCACGCCATTGGGGACCCCAGTTGACATGCAAGTTGCCCGATTCCACTTCACGGGCAAACCTCATGGCCCACTCCAGGTTCTCAGTGAAGATACCGGCTGAGAGACCATAAACAGTATCGTTGGCCAGCGCAATCGCCTCATCCATGGAGTCGAAGGGGGTAACCGCTACCGCCGGGCCGAAGAGCTCATCACGGGAAATGCGCATCTCCGGTTTCACATCCGCCACCACAGCCGGCACGTAGATCGCACCGCGTCTGCCGCCGCCGGCTACCAGACGCGCGCCGCCCGCGACCGCTTCGTTAATCCAGTCCTCGACCCGCCGAGCTTCACTCTCCTTGACCATCGGCCCGACTTTGGACTTTTCGTCAAGCTGGTTACCGGTAGTCAGCGCTTCCACTTTGGGCTTCAGCGCGCCGAGAAAATCGCCGTAAACCTTCTTTGCCGTCAGAACCCGCTGCGTTGAGATACAGGTCTGCCCTGCATTCCCGTACCCGGTCAGCGCCACCGCGGCCGCTACCTTGTCCAAATCGGCGTCGGGCATGATGATGAGCGGACTGTTGGAGCCGAGCTCCATCGTTACCTTCTTGATGCCGGCCATACGGCAGATCCGGTCGCCAATCTCCCGGCTGCCGGTAAAGGTGACCTTGCGCACGCGCCGGTCGGCGACCAGGGCATCGCCGATCTCGCCGCCTGACCCGGTAACGCACTGGATGCCCTCCGGCGGCAGTCCGGCTTCGAGCAGGATCTCGGTGAGCTTCAAGGCCGAGAGCGGCGTGTCCGACGCCGGCTTCACGATCACCGAGTTGCCCGCGGCCAGAGCGGGTCCTACTTTGTGGCACACGAGGTTTAGCGGAAAATTAAAAGGGCTGATCGCCGCGACGACGCCGCACGGCACGCGCAGCGTGAATCCCAGCTTTTTGCCGCCTCCGGGATCACCGTCCAGCGGAACCGTCTCGCCGTGAATCCGTTTGGCCTCCTCCGCCGAACCCATGATGGTTTCGACGGCACGGCTTGTTTCTCCTCGCCCTTCGGCGATGATTTTTCCTTCTTCCTTGGAAATGAGCTGGCCCAGCTCCTCGTTCCGAGCAGCCATGATGTCGGCGGCCTGGCGCAAAATTCTCCAGCGGTCATAGCCGGAGAGCTTGGCCGTGACCTTGGCCCCGCGCTCCGCGAAACTCAAGGCTCGCTCCACGTCGCCGCCATCCGCCCTGGGTACGGTGTCTATCACCGAGTTGTCGTAAGGGTTTCGGACTTCAATCTTGTTGGACTTATCAACCCACTTACCTTCCAAAAATATCTTCATGGCTCTTACCTCGTTATTAGTTACTCGTTATTGGTTACTCGCAATAGTGATCCGCTGCTTTATTATTTTCATAAGCGTTGGGCCGATTCAACTAATAACCAGTAACCAATAACTATTAACCATCCTCAATCCTCTTCTTTTTCTTCGTCAGGCTTGGCGCGGAAAAAATTACGGCCATAGGCGCGATGAAAAGAGGTCCAGCGTGAGCCCGGCTCTTTCTCCATCAGGCTCTGAATACTCTGTATCTTGCCGTCCAGGTCGTCCAGGTAGTGGAGGATGACCGCCTCCAGAGTCTGGGGCAGCCTCGGCGAGCCAAATTCCAAAGAGCCGTGGTGACTCACGATCATGTGTTTCACCAACAAGGCAAGCTCTTCAGGAAAATCCGGGATGGTCTTGATCTTCTCATGAACGATCTCAACTTCCATGACTAAATGACCCAAGAGCTGTCCCCGGTCGGTGTATTCCACGGCCCGATCAAAAGAAAACTCATAGATCTTGCCGAGATCATGGAGAAATCCGCCCATGAGAAGAAGATCCACATCGATACCCTGGTAGTTCTCCACCACCTTTAGGATGAGCTTGAGGAGCGATAGGGTATGCTCCAGGAGGCCACCCAAATAGGGATGATGGATGGTCTTTGCGGCCGGGGCGCGCTTGAAGAGATCCATGAAGGCTTCATCGGCGAAGAAGGTCTCAGCCAGGGCACGCAGGTGGGGGTTATTCATCGATCTCAGGATCGTTATCAGCTCCGCAGCCATCGCTTCGGCGTCGTAGGGACTCTTCGGCAAAAAATCTTCCGTGGCTACGCTTTTCTCATCCAGGCAAGAAATATCCTGCACCCGAATTTGGACCTTGCCTTGATAAAGGGTCGCCAGCCCGCGTACCCGCACAAAGTCGTTTTTTTGAAATCCCCGCCCCAGGTCATCTGCCCGCTCCCACACCCTCCCTTCGATTTCACCGCTTCGATCTGCCAGCTTCAGAGTCAAATAGCCGCTGCCGCCTTTGGTCACCCCGTGGTTCTTGGCGGTTACCAAAAAGGTCGAATCAATCTGTTGGTTCTCGCGGATATCAGAGACGAAAAGAGACTTCATAAAAATTAAAAGATCTATCCCATAAATTGCAGTGAGCGCGCCAGATCATAGAGCGACTGAACCAGAAACTGCTGCAGAAAGATAATCGCGACAAAGACGAGAATGGGGGAGAAATCAATGCCCCCCGCGTAGAGCGGCAGAACGCGCCGCAACCGGTAGAGCACCGGCTCAGTGACACTGTAGAGAAAGCGAACTATAGGGTTGTAGGGGTCCGGATTCACCCACGAGATCACTGCGCGGGCAATGATGATCCATTTATAAGCCTCCAAAACATAATGTATGACCTGTGCCACGGCAATCAAAAAATTGGCCACAATAAACAATTCCAACTCCTCAGTTATTAGTTACTAGTTATTGGTTGACTCGATAAGGCGAGCCTCTCTTACAATTAACTAGTATACCAGTAACGAGTAACCAATCACTCCCTTGGTCCAAAGATAGCGGTGCCAATCCGTACCAATGTGGCTCCCTCTTCGATCGCCACCGGATAATCATGCGTCATGCCCATGGAGAGCTCTTGAAGATCCACATTCGTGATCTTCAACGCCATAAGTTCTGTTTGCAGTTCCCGCAAGGCGCGAAAGTAGGGGCGCACCTCTTCAGAGTTCTCCCTAAAAGGAGGAACCACCATTAATCCCTCGATTCTGAGATGTGACAGCTTTCCTACCTCCTGCAACAACGCCACGACTTTCTCCTTAGGGATACCGCTCTTGCTCTCTTCGCCTCCAAGATTCACTTCAACGAAAGCGCGCACGGTTTTTCCCCGCTTCTTTCCTTCCTTGTCCAGCTCCCTGGCCAACTCAGCGTTATCCAAAGATTCGATCAGATCAAAAAGCTCCAAAGCTACCTTAACCTTGTTGCGCTGCAGATGACCGATCATGTGCCATTCCACCGGTTCTTTAATTTCTTCTCTCTTGGCCTTAGCCTCCTGAACGTAATTTTCACCGAAAAGCCGGATCCCCGCCTCGATAGCCTCCCGGATACGAGAAACGCCTTGAGACTTCGATGCGGCCAGGAGCTTGATCCCGCGGGGATCCCTCCCGCAACTTATAGCCAGCCCCTCTACCCGCTTAAGGAGCTGCTGGCAATTGGCGGCAACATCGACCATGAATGTTTTTTGAATATCACATCCCACCCAATAAATCACTCCTGCTTTTTTTTGAATCTCCTTGACATGCCGCGTCGAGCCCGGGCTTCCTTTGATCGCTGCTGATCCGCGCCGTCTGGACCAGCTCTTTTCTAATCTCTTGAGTAACGCTATCAAGTTTACCGGAGAAGGGGGAGAGATCGAAGTAGGCGCGAGGGCCCCTTTATCTTCTTAAGACACGCGCAATTTCGGATCGAGGGCATCGCGCAAGGAATCGCCGAAGAGATTAAAAGCGAAAACCGAAAGGCTAATTGCCAATCCGGGGAAGATGGCCATCCAGGGAGCTCTTTCGGCAAACTCGACGGCGGCGCCGCGCAGCATCAAACCCCAGGCAGCTACCGGCTCCGCAACCCCCAGACCAAGAAAGGAGAGCGAGGCCTCCAGCAGGATGGCCTGGCCCAGGAACGCCGTGAGCATAATGAGATAGGGGGCCATCACGTTAGGTAGCATATGGCGGAAGATGATCCTCCAGTGGCTAAAGCCGAGGGCGCGAGCCGCCTCTACGAAAGGTGTGTGACGGAGGGATAAGGCGCTGCTGCGAATGACCAGGGCGCAGCGCGGGACCATCGGCACGGTGATCGCAACAATCACGTTGGTGGTCCCGGTGCCCAGGACCGCCACGACCACGAGGGCCAGAACGATCAGCGGAAAGGAAAGTAGCAGGTCCATGAAGCGCTGAACGATCAGATCCACTTTTCCGCCGAAATAGGCGCTGGCGACTCCGATCACAGCCCCGGTCGTCGCCCCCAAAAAGGAAGAAGAGAAACCGATCCATAAGGCCGTGCGTGAGCCATAGATGAGGCGGGACAATACATCCCGCCCAAAAGAATCCGTGCCGAACCAGTGACCGGAGCTCAGGCCTTGCAGCATCGCGGCATAATCAGTTTCCAACGGATCATAAGGCGCGATCAGGTCCGCGAGCAACGCGGCGAAAATCATCAGCAGGACGATAATCGCGCCCGCTGCGCCCAGCGACCGCTCCCGCGCAAAGCGCAGAGAGACATCAAGCCAACCACGCATGTGGGAGACCAGAAAATTTTCGCTTATGAGGGCAATCTCTTTCGCCATATTTAACCAGCGTTCCAGAGATATAAGCCGTTCAAGTTGTTCAAAACGTTCTTAACGATTTCAACCATTTGAACAATGTTGAACCGTATATTACTGATACCGGATGCGCGGATCCAGACAGGCATTGATCAGATCAACCAGAAAATTCACGAAAATAAAAACGAACGATATGAGCAGCACCAGCGTCTGGACTATCATGTAGTCGCGCTGCGCGATGGACTCGACGAAAAGCATGCCGATACCGTTCAGATTGAAGACCTGCTCAGTAACCACTAACCCGCCCACCAGAAAAGCGAACTCGAGTCCGATGATCGTGATCACGGGCAGCATCGCGTTTTTGAGCGCGTGACGGACCAGCACCACCCTTTCCCACAGCCCCTTGGCCCGCGCAGTCCGAATGTAGTCCTCCCGCAAAACCTCCAGGACGGCCGAACGGGTCATGCGCGTCGCCACAGCCGAATAACGATATCCCACAGCCAAGGCCGGCCAGATCATCTGCGTTAAGTTGGCTTTGGGATCGACCCAAAAGGAGGTAAATGTTAAAGGCGGGAGCCATTGAAAGATAATGAGAAAACCGAGGATGATAAGAATCCCCAACCAAAAAGAGGGAACGGACAGGCCAGCAATGGAGAATACGCGCACGAAGTAGTCGACCCAGGTGTCCTGTTTAAGCGCCGCCAGGGTTCCAAGAGGGATCGAGAGGAAAATGGCCACGATCGTGGCCATCAGGGCCAATTGGAGGCTCAACTCCAGACGGATGGCGATCTCATGAATGACCGGCTGACCAGTCCACATGGAGTTGCCGAAATCCAAGCGGGCGATCCCCCATATCCAGGTTACAAATTGGTGCCACAGGGGCTTGTCCAATCCGAGCTGAGCCCGTTCCAAATCGAGCGCTTCTTTGGGGGCATAGGTCCCCGTCCCAGCGTACCTAAGCTCTACGATGTCTCCCGGAGCCACCCGGAGCATGAGAAAGACCAAAACCGCGACCCCGAGTAACGTCGGGATCATCAGCAGGAGCCGCTTGAGGATGTAACGGTGCATCTCAAGGCAAAAGGTAAAAGGCAAAAGGTAAAAAAAGAGGGGGCGGATTTCGCCTTTTTACTTTTTCCTTTTTACTTCGAGCTTTCACTCAGACAGCCAGATGTCCCCCAGATGCATGAAGTAGTGGCTGGGCACGTTCTTGAAGCCCTTGACCTTGGCCCAATGGGGATTAATCTTCTGCCACCAGAGGACATGAAACTGATAGGCCTGCTCATCCAACGCCCGCTTCTCAAACTGTCGCAGAAGCTTAAGCCGCTCCTTCAAATTCGCCGCACGGCCCTGCTTTTCATAGAGGTCGTCCAGGATGGGGTCCTTGTATCGGGCATAGTTGAGCGGGCTTTTATCGCTGCTCAGAAGCTTTAAAAGCTGGTAATCGGGCTCATCCATGAAATCGCAGTTGAAATCGATACCGGCGTCGTAGTTCCCCTGCCGGAAATCGTTGAAATAGGGACCCCCCTCTTGCTGGACGTGGCTGACGTTGAGGCCGATCCTCCGCCACTGGTCGATGACAAAGACACCCGTGACCTCATAGGGCTCTTTGATATTTCGGTTTTTGAGGGTGAAGGAAAAGCCCTCGGGAACCCCGGCCTCTTTTAGGAGCTTTCTGGCTTCCTTGCGGGACGCCTCGATATTTTTGCCGAACCCGGCGAGTTTGGTCAGCTCCGCCTCGGGGGTTGCGAACTGCGATCC
>MGRY01000005.1:0-11029 GCA_001799045.1 Deltaproteobacteria bacterium RIFCSPLOWO2_02_56_12
CGAACTGTTTGGGATTGCGGATAAGCTGCATCGCGCAGTTGTCCACGAGCATGTGTTCGAGCTCGACATCCCCATAGCCATCCGCCCTGTGGACACGCGCCACCACCCTGCGCCAAAGCTCCGTCGCCTCCAGCACGTTAGCTTTATCGACCGAGGTGACCTTCTTGCGCCTTCTACGGGCGGCATCAAAAGCGACCCGGGCGATTCGTTCGATCTCGGGGGTCGTGTAGACTTCCGTATTCACGCCTCGCTCGGTGCCGTCCGGCAACCGAGTCACACCTTTGGGCTGGCCGAAGTAGATCCCACCGGTCAGATCACGCACAACGAGCAGATCGGTGCCTTCCACGACCTCCCGCCTGAGTGTCGAGGCCGAAACCAGAGCGGGAAAAAGCTTCACCGGACGCAGATTGGCAAACAGGCCCAACTCCTGGCGTAACGCCAGCAGCGCCCGCTCCGGGCGAATGGAATAATCCAACCCATCCCATTTCGGGCCGCCCATCGCGCCGAGGAGAACCGCATGGCTTTCCTTGGCCAAATTTAAAACCGGCTCTGTAAGAGGCTTGCCGTGGGCGTCGATGGAAGCGCCCCCCACAAGCCCCTGCGAAAATTCGACCCCGAACCCGTAAAGGGTGGCGATCTGGCTTAAGAGTTGGGTACCTTCCCGCACCACCTCGGGTCCGATGCCGTCGCCCGGAAGAACCGCAATCTTATAGATCATGGGCCTTCCTTCGCCACCATCTGCCGATAGTGCTTTCGATATTCCAGCTTGTTTAAGGCATTCATATAGGCCAAGGCACTCGCCATAATAATGTCCGTATGCGCCCCCTGTCCTGAGACCCGGAGCCCCGCGTCCTCAAGTAAACAGGAAACCTCCCCCTGAGCGTCAGCGCCCCCCGTGATCGCCTTGACGGAATAGCGTACCAGATGACAGCGGGAGCCGGTGATTTTGGCGATGACCTTATAGCAGGCGTCAACGACGCCATCGCCCGTACTATGATCGACGCATTCCTGGCCGTCGACGCGCATCCTCACGGTCGCTGAGGGGATGGCATTGGAACTCGAGTTCACGTTCAGGTACAGGAGCTCGTAGCGGTCGGGACGGCCGGGAAGCCTGAGGATCTCTTCAGCCACGATCGCTTCTATGTCTTCGTCGTAGACCTCTTTTTTCTTGTCCGCCAACTCCTTGAAGCGGAGGAAAGCGCGATTCAGATCCACCTTGTTAAGATTGAAACCCAACTCCTTGAGTCGTTCGCCGAAGGCGTGGCGTCCGGAATGCTTTCCCATTACCAGCCGATTGCCGGTGATCCCGACCGATTCCGGGGTCATGATCTCATAGGTGAGTTTCTGCTTGAGAACTCCGTCCTGATGGATGCCCGCCTCATGGGCGAAGGCATTATCCCCTACGATCGGTTTATTGATCGGAATGGGAATACCGGTGACTTGAGAAACCAACCGGGAAGAGGGATAGATCTGTTCGCTCACGATGTTGGTATCCACGCCGAATAGATTTTTTCTGGTCTTAAGGGCCATCACTACCTCTTCCAACGAGGTATTGCCCGCACGCTCACCGATGCCATTAATGGTGCACTCGACCTGCCTGGCGCCGTTCGCCACCGCGGCCAGAGAGTTGGCAGTCGCCAGTCCCAGGTCATTGTGACAATGAGCGCTCCAGATTACCTGTTTTCCGCCCTCAGTGTGATCAACGAGATAACGCAACAGAGAGCCGAACTCCGCAGGGATCGCATATCCCGTGGTGTCGGGGACATTGAGGGTTATGGCCCCTGCCCGGACTACCTCGCTGAAAACCTGCACGAGAAAATCCCAATCACTGCGCGAGGCGTCTTCCGCCGAAAATTCGATATAGTCGATATGTTTCTTGGCGTAACCCACCGCCCAAACCGCAGCGTCCAGAACTTCGTTGCGGGACATCCTGAGTTTGTGCTTCATATGAATATCCGAAGTGGCGATAAAGATATGAATCCCCGGATGCTTGGCCTGCTCTACCGCCTGCAAAGCCCTTTTAATGTCTCCTTCCTGAGTCCGGGCAAGGCTCACCACCGTCGGCCGCTTGACCTCTTTGGAGATACTCTTTACGGCGGCAAAATCCCCCTCGGAGGAGACGGCAAACCCCCCTTCAATCACATCGACGCCGAGCTTCTCCAGCTGGCGCGCGATGATCACTTTTTCCTCCACATTCATGCTCGCACCAGGAGATTGTTCTCCGTCCCTAAGCGTCGTATCAAAGATCTTTACGACATTATCCTCTATGATTTTCACTGACATGGAATTATCCTCCATAAAATAAGGGAATCCCAACCCTGATTAGGCCGGTCAAAAAGGTCCCAGATGCCAGGCGCGCGATGGACCCGTGAGCGGAGGCGTACTTGAGAAGTACGTTGAAGCGAGCGGGTCGAGCGCGGCTATCACAACAGCCGGCCTGGGGGTATCTCGAAGGGCCGATGCGTCGAGCGAGGAGCATCAAGCGTATCTCCCGTCGAGCGTAGCACAGACGTATCGCATCGGACCTGAGAGAGACTCTCAGGCCGGCTGTGGGCAGATGGGCCTTTTTCAATGGCATAAAAACAAAAACTCCCGCGGCAGAGCCAACGGGAGCATTATACTGATTTCCAGAAAGGGGAAGCTATTGCAAAGCTTCGGTGACCTCCCCCCTCTTCTCCCGTCTCCGCTTATAAAGCATCAGTCCCCATAACAGGGGCCCGGATAAAGTATACAGGAGAAAAGTGGTAAAAAACATAATCTGCGGCTCCGCAATGGTCAGTTTAATAAAAAGAATCGCAGAAACCAATAGCCAAAAGGGATGCCTTTTCTTGAAATCCATCTGTTTAAGGCTGAAATACTGGAAGCTGCTCACCATCAATCCTGCGAGCAGATAAATCACCAGGAGCAGGATCACCCGTTTGTTGGCTGCGCCCTCTCCGCCAAGAAAATAGTACATCAGCACGATCGCTGCAATCATTTCCGCCGCTGCAGGGATCGGAAGTCCCACGAAATGACTCTTTTCCACAGTCCGGATCTGGACATTGAAACGAGCAAGCCTGAGAGCGCCGCACACCACATAGAGACATGCCGCCAGCCACCCCCAGGTGCCCCAAGGGACCAGCGCCCAATAATAAACCAAAATGGCCGGGGCCAGCCCGAAGGAGACGAGATCCGCCAAAGAATCTAATTCGATCCCGAACTGACTGGTAGTTTTGGTAAGGCGCGCCACATAACCATCGATCCCGTCTAAGAGATGGGCGAGAACGATGATTATCGCCGCCTGGAGATAGTGTCCGTTAAAGGTCGATATAACAGAGAAAAAACCGCAAATCAGATTCCCCGTAGTGAAGAGACTGGGGATCAGATAGACGCCCCTTTTCAGTTGCGCCGAGCGAACCCTTTGCTTGAGAGGAACCCGCGCCGTTCCTTTCCTGCGCAGGAGCCGCACTTTTCCCATCGAGAGCTTCTCGCCTTGCGGGTCATTGATCCCGTTCACTGAAGCCTCCCTATGACAGTCTCCCCCGCCCTCACCCTCTGTCCTTGCGCCACGTCCACGCGGGAACCTGGGGGCAAAAAGAGATCCACGCGGGAGCCAAACATAATCAATCCAAATCTCTGCCCAAGCTCCAAAGAGTCGCCCTTTTCGACGTAGCAGACAATGCGCCGGGCCAGGGCTCCGGCAATCTGCACCACTCCGAATTTTCTCCCTTTCCCGTCTACGATCCTGAGGGCATTTTTCTCGTTGTTCTCTGACGCCTCTTCCCTATAGGCGGCAAAAAAACTTCCCTTTTGATAGCGGATCTCTTCCACCATACCCTGGACGGGCGCGCGATTCACATGAACATCCAGAGGCGACATAAAAATACTCACCCGCGTTTCCGTTCCCTCGAAAAGTAGCTCTTTTTCCACCCGCTTGATCCCGAGCACCCTCCCGTCGGCAGGAGATAGAATCAACCCTTCCCCCCTGGGGGGGACACGCTCCGGGTCACGGAAAAAACCCAAAAAGGCAAGGGCCGCGAGTACGAATACCAACCCGGCCCATTTCCAACCCAACGCTAAGGCAAGCAGGGCCAAAAGGGTCGCAGCGAGAATGAACGGGTAACCCTCCTTGGCAATACTCATTTTAGCCACGAAGATGGAGGATAGAGGATAGAAGATCGCGATCCTCGATTCTCAATCCTCGATCTTCAGTTTTTCGTTTTATCCACCAGCCGGTTTTGCGCCAGCCACGGCATCATAGACCTGAGCCGCTCGCCCACCTTTTCTATCGGGTGATTTGCCGCCTCTTTTCTAAGCTCGGTGAAATGGGGCAGCCCGCAGCGATACTCGTTGATCCACTCCTCGGCAAATTTTCCCGACTGGATATCTTTCAGCAAATCCTGCATGGCCTTTCGGACCTCGGGGCCGATAACCTTCTTTCCCCGGGTAAGATCCCCATACTCCGCAGTGTTGCTAATCGAATAGCGCATATTAGTCAAACCACCCTCGTAGATGAGATCCACGATCAGCTTGACTTCGTGCATGCACTCAAAATACGCCATCTCCGGTGGATAACCCGCGTTCACCAAGGTCTCATATCCCGCCTGGATCAAGGCCGTGAGCCCGCCGCACAGGACCGCCTGCTCGCCAAAAAGATCAGTCTCGGTTTCATCTTTAAAGGTAGTTTCAATGACCGCAGCCCGAGCGCCGCCCAGGGCCTTGGCATAGGCCAACCCCACCTGCTTGGTATCGCCGGATGGATCCTGATGTATGGCGAGAAGACAGGGCACGCCCCTCCCCTTTTCAAACTCACTGCGCACGAGATGGCCTGGCCCTTTCGGGGCAACCATAAAGACATTGACCCCGGCGGGCGGAACGATCCTTTTGAAATGAATATTAAACCCATGGCCAAAGGCCAGATAGTTTCCACTCTTCAGTCCAGGACCAATTTCCTTTTCGTAAACCTCTCCCTGGAGTTCATCGGGCAGGAGAACCATGACGACATCTCCAACCTTAGCAGCCTCAGCGGTCTCCATGACCTTGAGGCCCGCCTTTTCCGCCTTGGGCCACGAGCTACTTCCCCTTTTCAGCCCCACCACTACCTCGATCCCAGAATCCTTAAGGTTATTGGCGTGGGCATGGCCCTGGCTGCCATAGCCAAGAACAGCTACCCGCTTCCCTTTAAGATGCTTCAAATCCGCGTCTTGGTCATAGTAGACCTGCATTAAATACCTCCTCCAGCAACATTTTTATAGGATAGCTTCGAAGGACCTCTTAGTCAACCAGGGCTGGGTTTTCCGTTTTCAGCGAGGGTAGAGCTGCTTGATAAACCCCTCCTTAGCCAGCTGCTCCATGGGAGTCTGATCGTAGAATTGCTTGGGGTCAATACCCTTTGCCTTGGGATTTCTGGCGGAGATTTCTTCGAGAGCGGCTTCGACCTCACTTGAAGTAATGGTCGGCACATCTCGGATGTAACCGAGCACATAGGTTCGGAAGGCGCTGGCGAGCAATTTAGTGTCCGAGCTCCGAGTATACTTGCCCAGGATTTTAATGGTGAATTCCTGGTTGGTTTTGGCGTATTTGATCCCTTCGAGAGTTGCCTTTAGGAATCTGTTCACAGTCTGAGGCCGGTTCTTGATAAACGAATCGGTCACGACCAGAGCGGTGCCCGGGTACCGGAACTTGATGTCTGCAAGATTCAAGAGCTCCCGATATCCCAGCTCCTTGGCTTTATCCAGGGTGGGAGAAGAAAGGAGTGCTCCCTTAATAATTCCTTGCTGCATGAAGAGAAGGTTTTCCGGCACCCCACCGGTCTGGATCATCTTGATGTCCTTCGCGGGGTCAAGGCCCAACTCGCTCAGCGCCTTTTGCAATCCCAGGTCGGTCAGAGAGCCAAAGCGAGTGACACCGAAGGTTTTGCCTTTTAGGTCCTGGGGGCCGTTAATGTCCGGCGTTGTAACTAGGCTCATAGGAATGACGTTAATGGTTGCCCCGATAATCTTCACCTCTGAGCCTGCAAGACGAGAAAGGATCGCAGCCGCCCCTGAAGCCTGGGCAATCTGGGCATCGCCGGAGATCAAGGTGGCTATGGCCTGTGAGCCGGCAACGTAGATCAGGTTGACGTCGAGACCATATTTCTTGTAGATCCCCGCTTCTTTCGGACCCCAAGTTGATATGGAAGCTCCAGCGATTGAGGAATAGACCACGTTGAGTCTTTCCACTTCCGCTGCTGATGCGGTCTCGTTAGACTTTGCCAAGGGGAAATGAAATCCAAGAAAAAAAAGACAGACGACAGGAAACATCTTGAATCGCTTCATTTGAATCTCCTCTCGACTCACGTACGATCACATTAAAGATCAAAGCCATACTTGTCAATGCGTGCTGACCACTACACGTTCTGCGGCGGCTCTGCTCCATCGGCTGTTTTTCTCGTTGCAGCGGCCAGTTTGATGGGGTAAAGAAGAAACAAGCGAGCCCTTGGCGATGGCATGCTATTTGCTTAAAATCCCGTGCCTGAACGAAAAGAATCTAGGAGGAGAAAGAACCCCATGACAGCAAAAAAACCCCTGATTGTTATCCAGGGAGGTCGTCTCATTGACGGCAACGGAGGTAAACCCGTCGATCAAGCCACCGTTGTCATTGAGAACAACCGCATCCAGTGCGTGGCTCAGGGAAAAGTAGATTTTTCCAAGGAGGCTCGGATCATTGATGCGAGCGGCAAGACTATTCTTCCCGGTCTCATTGATAATCATGTGCATTATCGTAATCACAGTGGCGAGCTCTTTCTTGCCCACGGCGTCACCTCTGTCCGGGATCTGGGAAACCCTATTGACTGGATCTTGGCGCAGAGAGACGCGATCGCCTTGGGGAAAGTCGCGGGCCCGAGGATTTTTTGCGCCGGCCCGGGTTTTTTCGGTAAGGCGAGGCGGCCGGATCACATCGTCCCGACCAGCCCGGAAGATGGGAGAAGGATGACAAAAGCTCATATCGAGCGGGGCGTGGACTTCGTGAATATTTACATCGGCGTGCCGCTTGACATAATACGCACGGTCGCGGAAGAAGCCCACGCGGCGGGACTTAGGGTAACGGATCATCTGGATGCGAGCATCTTGCCCTATGCCGAGGCCGGTGTCGATGGAGTGGAACACGCCACAGGATGTGCTGAGGTGACAATCAGGAGTGAAGAGGGACGAAAAAAGTTGGCCTCAATTAAGCTCTGGCTGGCAAAATTCTTAGGCCCCTGGACGCTGGCGGAGAGAACCCACTTCGCGGAGGTGGCAGAATTTCTCGCAAAGAGAGGAACCTTCATCGAGCCGACCATGGTCCTCTGGGGGTCCTCGCTCGGAATGAGGGATAAGTGGGAGCGGGAGGACTATGAGCTGCTTAAAAATCCCGGCCTTTCCTACATCCCTGAAGATCAAAGGCTATTCTGGCTGGATCACCACTACGTGGCTTACGGGGTAAGACCGAAAGAAGAACCGGAGCAGGACGTGGTGATTGCAAATCGTTATTCCATTTACGGCATCCTTCCCGAAGATCAACTTAGAGAAGGACATCGAAGGTTGCAGAAATTTCTCTGTCAGTTGGTTAAGGCCGGAGGCAATGTGGTCACCGGCACAGATGCGGGCGCCGCGGTAATTCCCGGGATCAGCCTGCACCGAGAGCTCGATCTGATGGTCAAGGCAGGTCTTAGTCCCATGCAGGCGATTCAGGCGGCGACCAAGGTCGGGGCAGATTACCTCGGAAAGCTAAGTGAGTTGGGAACCGTTGAGGAAGGAAAACTTGCCGACCTGATTGTCGTCAGAGGGAATCCGCTGGAGGATATCACCCACGCCCGCAGGATCGACGTTGTGATAAAAAACGGGGAGATCGTAGACACTCGCTATCATGAGAGCTTTTCCACTCCAATCCCTCGACCGACCAACCAGGAGTTCTACGGATACCCCGTCCCCAAGCTTGAGGAGATGTCCCCCAAGGTAATCAGCGAGAGAGATGGGGATATGGAGCTGATTTTAAAGGGAAAGGATTTCTTTCCTAATTCCTACGTCTGTTTTGGCGGGAGTCCCATTCCTACACACTTTACCAGTCAAGAGAAGCTCACGGCGATTCTCCCGTCTCATTTGGCGCGCGTGGGAACTTCCCCGATTGTGGTGATGAACCCCATGCCCAGAGAATTTCCTGATCGGGAGAACGTCTCGAGGCCTCTCTTCTTGATTGTAAAATTCGCAAACCTTAGTCCGTCTTAAAAAGCTAACCAGAGAACGAGCTATCCGCTACAATTCACCCGTTCAGGCCTTGGCCGCCTGGGACTCGCGTCGGGATGGAACTTTCGCCTCGCGGGCAATGGCGACTCGGCCGGTGCGGATCAACTCCTTGATCCCGAGCGGCTGCAACATATTGATCAACGCCTCGACTTTATCCACGTCACCAGTCACCTCTATCGTATATGTAGTCGGTGACGAATCAACGATTTTGGCGCGAAAGATATCGGCGATCCGCATCGCCTCATCCCGGTGCTCCGGCCTGGTGTGAACTTTAATCAGGGCTGTTTCCCGGTCCAGGTAACTCGTCTCGGTCATGTCCACAACCTTAAGCACCTCGACCACCTTGTTGAGCTGTTTCATGATTTGCTCGATGATGCGGTCATCCCCCACGGTCACAATAGTGATCATGGAGGTTGTCGGATCCAGCGTCGGAGCCACAGAGAGGCTTTCGATATTGTAGCCCCGGGCACTGAAGAGGCCCGCCACTCTGGCCAAGACGCCGAACTTATTCTCTACAAGAACCGATATGATCCGTTCCATCTGTGATGGTTACTCGTTAATGGTTATTAGTTATTCGTTCAATCGTGCAGCGTAGTGTCGTTGACCCGAATATACGAGTCAACGGTTCACGAATAACGAGTCCTAGGCTGGAAGAACGCCTTCCCCTTCCTCAGGTTTTTTCTTCGCCACCCGGCCCCTTTGCGCTTTTGTAAGCTTGGGAGGATCCTCCAGGACCATTTCGTGCTGCGCCGCGCCGGCTGGAATCATGGGATAGCAATTTTCGAATGGGTACACTGGAAAGTCCATCAGGACCGGCCCTTTATGTTTCAGCCCCTCACGCAACACCGGCTCCACCTCGGCCGGCTTTAGCGCCCTCAAGCCGCGGATTCCGTAGGCCCCCGCCAACTTTACAAAATCCGGGATCTTTCCCAGATAGCTGGAAGCGTACCTGCCGTCGTAGAATAAATCCTGCCACTGCCGGACCATCCCGTGAAACCCGTTGTTAAGGAGAACGATCTTGACCGGCAGGTTGTATGTCGCAGCCGTGGCCAGTTCCTGAAGATTCATCTGGAAGCTGCCTTCGCTGGTGATGCAAACCACAAGCTCGCCGGGATATGCCTTTTGCGCGCCGATCGCTGCGGGAAAGCCAAACCCCATGGTGCCGAGGCCACCGGAGGTAAGCCAGGTGCGCGGCTTAGCTCCCTTGAAGTACTGGGCGGCCCACATCTGGTGCTGCCCCACGTCGGTGGCGATGATCCCTTTGTCATGAGTGAGCTTGTAGAGCTCTTCGATGACGTACTGCGGCTTGGTGGATTTTTCGTCCTGGTGGTACTTTAGTGGGTGGGCCTGCTTCCATTCTGCGATCTGTTTTTGCCACGGCCGGCGCAGCTCTTTGATCTCCCGTTGGTTGCCGTCCATGGAGCGCAACACGACATTGAGCTGGCGCAGCACGGTCTTCACGTCGCCGACGATCGGAATGTGGGCTTCGACGTTCTTTCGGATAGATGTCGGGTCGATGTCGATATGGACGAAGCGCGCCTCAGGACAAAATTCGGGAATTTTGCCGGTTACCCGGTCGTCAAAGCGCGCGCCGACGGCGATGACTAGGTCCGCGTAATGCATCGCCATGTTGCTCCAGTAGGTGCCATGCATCCCCAACATCCCCATAGATAGAGAGTGGCCGCCGGGAAAGGCGCTGAGTCCCATAAGCGTCATGGTGACGGGAATCTGCGTCATTTCGGCGAATTCGAGGATCTCGTGGGCCGCGTCGGAAAAGAGCGCGCCGCCGCCGATATAAATAACCGGCTTTTTGGCTTTGAGAATCTCCTCGGCCGCCTGCTTGATCTGGTGCTTGTCCCCATCATAGGTGGGACTGTAGCCGCGCAGATTGACCTTATCCGGGTATTTGAATTCGGCTTTTTCGGTGCTGACATCCTTCGGGATATCAACCAACACGGGCCCTGGCCGTCCTGTCCTGGCAATGTAGAAAGCCTCCTTAATGGTCCGCGCCAAGTCACGCACATCCTTCACCAAGACATTGTGCTTGGTGCAGGGACGGCTGATGCCGACGTTGTCCGCCTCCTGAAAGGCGTCATTGCCTATCAGATTGGTGGAAACCTGGCCGGTGAAGGCGACCATAGGCACGGAATCCATATAGGCGTCCGCCAAACCGGTGACGATGTTGGTCATCCCGGGACCGGAGGTCACCAGGGCTACGCCCACTTTCCCTGTGGCCTTGGCGTATCCTTCGGCCATATGCGCGGCGCCCTGCTCATGCCGCGTCAGAACCACCTCGACATCTTTTTGCTGGTGGAGAACATCAAAAATTTTGAGAACCACTCCCCCCGGAATGCCAAAGAGAACTTTAACACCCTCCTGTTTGAGCGACTCAACAAAAATTTCTGCTCCGGTCTTCTTCATCTCCTTATCTCTCCCTATGGATTCCTATTTACCGATACTTACCCAGGAGCTCCATGATTTTATCTTTTCCGGCGAGTTTAAGCTTCTGAAGCCTTTTTTTCTCTACTTCCTCTAGCGGGGTTAAATGGGATTTATTTTGGTATCCTGACAGTTTCTTTTCCAACTCTTGATGCTCTTCGTAATATTTCTTGAGCTCGGGGTCCTTGCCCATAAGAGAGATAATAAACTCTTCCTCTCTCCTCTCCATAAGAGAGCCTCCTTATCTTCTATTGTGTTCGGAAATTGGTAATCTATCCTAAGGTGATTTTTTTGTCAACGCAAGAACAAAGGTCTGTTTTTTCGATAGCTTACCTTCCCAGACCCTT
>MGRY01000005.1:11036-23649 GCA_001799045.1 Deltaproteobacteria bacterium RIFCSPLOWO2_02_56_12
TCTGCCTCCGAAGGTCGGAGATAAAGCGGCACCAAGGAACCCGGGGAATCGAATTCCTGTCGGCTTAACTTTTCCTCCCCTAATCGGGCTACGGCATAGGCCACTGAAGGGTAAGATTCCCCGAGAGTTGAAAAGCCCCGATCGCCTAAGAACGTCGCAATTAGACTTTCGTAAACTTTGGCTCCTTCACCAACGAATAGACATGATGCTCCGTCAGCAAGAGATTTGAGCTGGCGCAAAACTTTCTCAGGCGCACAGACCAGATCTTCGCTCAGGCGCTCCAGAGTCTCGGCCTCTTTCCGAAACAAGGCGGCGTAGACCTCTTTTTTTCGTGCATCCAGAAGAGGACAAACCAACCCATCCCAGCCGGTTACCCTTGCTGCCACTGCAAGGAGGGTTGGGACTCCAACAACCGGGACCTCCCATCCGTAGGCAAGCCCCTTCACGGTGCTCAGTCCGATTCGCAGACCGGTAAAAGAGCCGGGGCCTATCGAGACCGCGAAGGCAGATAGATCGGATAAGGATATCCCGGCTTTTTTCAAGACAGTCCCCACCATCGGCAGGAGAGTCTCCGCATGATTCCCTCTACCCTCCGAAGGGAAACGATCGGACTGTTTTCCGGCTCGACGTATCTCCTCTCCAACGAGCTTCCCGTCCTCCACTAGGGCCACGCTCGCCGTGGCCGTGGCTGTATCGATTCCAAGAATCATCGTGTGGAACAAGCAATCAAGGCAACAGTTTAACTATTGCCTCACGCCTATTACCTAATCATCCTTCAAAAAACCTCGAGATGTCGCGATAGAAGGCGTAAACCATGATCATGATCAGGACAAAAATTCCGACTTGTTGGGCCCTTTCTCGATGCTTCAGTTTGACTGGGCGACCCAGAATCCCCTCCAGGAGGAAAAAAAGCAGGTGTCCGCCATCCAGCACGGGTATCGGTAGAAGATTCAATACTCCGAGGTTAATGCTCAGTATGGCGACAAAAAAGAAAAAGCTTCCCAAACCCTCTCGTGCCTGCTGACCCGCCATCTGCGCGATCAAGAGGGGTCCCCCAAGAGTTTTTGGAGAAACCTCACCTTTGATCATCTTGAAAAGGGCAACCAGAGTTAAACTCGAATAATCCCAAGTCCGAGAGAATGCCTCACGCACGGCTAACAAGGGACTGCTTTTCTCCAGCGCAGGCTCGCTAGCGATCCCGATGGCCCAGCTCTCTTGTCTCTCCCCAAAGACGTTCCTGCCTTCTCTCTTGATCGGTTGAACGGCGAGTTTAATCTCCTGGCCATCTCTCTGGATTCGAAGCTTCAAAACCCTCCCCTGACTCTCCTTGATCTGGCCGGAAAGTTCCTCCCATTTTTTTACCTCCTGGTCGTCAATGCCGACAATTTGATCTCCTTTTTGTATTCCTGCCTGCGCTGCTGGCGAATTAGGCTCCACACCTCCCACGCGCGTCGTTAGTACTGGCACCCCGTAAGACAAGAAAATACAGATAAAGATAACCACAGCCAAGAGAAGATTAGAAATGGGACCGGCAGCTACAATAGCAGCCCGCTTGGCAAGTCCCTGATGAGAGAAAGATCGCTGCACATCGACCCCTTGAACTTCCTCCTCGGGATCTTCACCCACCATTTTGACATATCCCCCCAGCGGAAAGGCGCTTAATAGGTACTCGGTTTCGCCGATTTTTCTGCCCAACAGTTTCGGGCCAAAACCAATGGAGAAGGTGAGAACACCGACGCCAGTTTTTTTTGCCACGAGGAAGTGGCCCAGTTCATGGATAATGATTAAGATCCCTAGTCCCACTAGAGCTGCAACAATTGCTACAATAATACTCCCCATGCAATTTCCTCCTTTACTTTTTATCGATAAGCGTCAAAGCCTTCTCCCGCGCCCACCGATCCGCCTCTAAAATCTCCTGTACCTCATTCGGGTGTCGACTCGCGTGGGCCTCCATAGCCCTCTCGATGACTCGATGAATCTTGCGGAAACCGATCCGTCTCTCCAAAAAGGCCGCGACGGCGACCTCATTAGCAGCATTAAGAACCGCTGGCATGGTCCCGCCAACCGCCAGGGCCTGATAGGCCAGATCGAGGGCGGGATATCTCCTTTTCTCCACCGGAAGGAAAGTGAGCTCACCCAACTCGGTCAATTTGAGCTGCCGGCAGTTCACCTTCAGCCGATGAGGGTAGGAAAGCGCATAAGCGATAGGTATCCGCATATCCGGGACTCCCAGCTGGGCGATGATCGAGCCATCCTGGTAGAGCACCATGGAGTGGACGATGCTCTGCGGATGGATCACCACTTCTACCTGAGAGGGATTTATATCGAATAACCATCGGGCCTCCACCACTTCCAGCCCTTTGTTCATCATCGTCGCCGAATCGACCGTGATTTTTCGCCCCATCTTCCAGTTCGGGTGCTTGAGGGCTCGCTTCACCGTGACACGCTCCAGAGATTTTAGAGAGACGCGGAGAAAAGGCCCTCCGGAGGCCGTCAGGATGATGCGCTCCACCTCCTCCCGGCGGTTTCCCTGCAGGCACTGGAAGACGGCGCTGTGCTCGCTGTCCACAGGAAAAAGACGAACGCCCTTTTTGTTCGCCTCGCGCATGAAGATTTCCCCTGCCATCACCAGGGCCTCTTTGTTGGCGAGGGCCACCTCTTTTCCTGCTCGCACCGCTTCTAGTGTCGGCACCAGGCCGGCGCTTCCGACAATGGCTGCCACGACGATGTCCACTCCGCTAGCCGTGGCTACCGACGTAGCACCGCTCTCTCCCCACAGGATTTCCATCTTGCGCTCTCCCAAGAGTTTGCGCAAAAGAGGGATTCCCTCTTTTTCCCGGATGCTCACCCACTCGGGAACAAATTCTCTGATCTGCGCGGCGAGGAGCTTCAGATTGCGGCCGGCAACCAGGCCCCGCGCCCTGAATTCATCGGGAAAGCGCCGTACCAGGTCGAGCGTGCTAACTCCGATCGAGCCTGTGGAGCCCAGGACGACGATCGACTTCATGGGTGGATCAGCCGCAAATAATAAGTGGCAAACACGACTGGGAATATAAGACTATCCATTCGATCCAGCAACCCGCCATGCCCGGGAAGGAGACGGCTTGAATCCTTGACGGCAAAGACCCGCTTGATCCACGACTCGAAGAGGTCGCCTCCCTGCCCAAGAAGGCTCAAGAAAAGTGAGAGTAGGAGGATT
Organism: Deltaproteobacteria bacterium RIFCSPLOWO2_02_56_12; assembly: GCA_001799045.1. Classification (GTDB taxonomy): domain Bacteria; phylum Desulfobacterota; class Binatia; order UBA9968; family UBA9968; genus UBA9968. Next base: position 14,236 of record MGRY01000005.1, read on the forward strand.
TCCATCCACGGGAAAGCAGGGAGTAAGTATTTGCCTCCGACGACACCGGCAAGCGCGCTGGCAGCAAGAGAAGCAAAGGCCCCTTCCACTGTTTTTCCCGGACTGATTTCAGGATACAATTTTTTCTTGCCCAGGGAACTCCCTACGAAATATCCCGCGGTATCCCCGGCCATGATTACCAAAAGGATAAAAAATACCCACTCCCGCCCATCGTGGGATCGATAGAGAAGAAACAAATGAGGAACGAGAAATCCGACGTACAGAGTGCCCACAAGGGTCCATCCCAATTGTTGATACCTTTCTTCCAACCCCGCGCCGGAAAAAAGGTAAGACAAAAAGGCTAATACGACGACCCCAGCCAACCCCAACCCCGGCTGCGAACTGCCCGGGAGGATGACGCTGAGCGCCGCCAGCACGCCGAAGAGAACTCCCAGGGCCTGCTGCTTCCAACGGCCCCGGAAGGCCATAGAGAAGTATTCCCAAAGGGCAACAATCGTAAGCAGAAAAACCAGCAGCAAGAAATGGGCTGGACGGCCCCAGCCAATGATCAAGACCAAAAGGGGGATGCCCACTACGGCCGTGATCACCCTGGATCCGATCTGCTTATTCACCGGTTTCTGCCAACAGAGCAGAGAGGCTGCGTGATCTGCTCATCGGTACGGCCGAATCTCCTGCGGCGCCGTTGAAACTCCAGAAGGGCCTGGAGGTATTCTTCTTCACGAAAATCCGGCCAGAGAGTCGGCGTGATGTAAAGCTCCGTGTAAGGGATTTGCCAGAGGAAAAAATTACTGATCCGCATCTCGCCGCTGGTACGGATAAGCAGGTCCGGATCTGGGATGGATCTCGTCTCCATGTGAGCGGATATCACCTCTTCATTAATATCTTCGATCGCACAAGCTCCCTCTTTCGCTTCCCGGGCTACAGCCTGCACCATCCTGACAATATCGTCGCGGCCGCTGTAACTCAGGGCCAAAACAACCGTCATTCCTTGGTTTTTTTGCGTCGCCTTCACGGCACGCTCCAGCGTCCGCAGAACCGGCGGCGGCAATCGGTACTTGTCGCCGATGGCCAATAGGCGAATTCCGTGCCGCATCATCTTGGGTTGCTCCACTGCCAAATAATGTTCGAGCAGCCCCATTAGCGCGTGAACTTCCTCCTTGGGTCGCAACCAGTTTTCTGTTGAAAAAGCGTAGAGCGAAAGATAGGGAATCCCCAGCTTACGACTCATCTCCACGACGGCACGAACCGAGGCCCTGCCCCGACGGTGTCCTTCAATGCGGCCTTTACCTCTCAACCGAGCCCAGCGTCCGTTGCCATCCATAATGATGGCCACATGTCTGGGCAAACGACTCTTGTCTAGGCCCCTGAGGTTCATTCTGGATTGAGAATAGCTCGAGGGAAATAACGCAGGCCTCAGACCTCCATGATTTCGTCTTCCTTGGTCTTCAGCACCTTGTCGATCCTGTTGATGAAATCATCGGTGATTTTCTGCACTCGGTCCTGGCTGTGCTTGAGATCGTCCTCGGTAATTTCCTTTTTCTTAGCAAACTCCTTGAGTTTCTCGATAGCGAGCCTGCGGTGATTGCGGATGGATACGCGGAATTCTTCCGCCATCTTTTTGATATGCTTGACTAGCTCCCTGCGTCTCTCCTCTGTCAATTCGGGTATAGGAATACGGATGATTTTTCCGTCGTTGTTGGGGGTCAAACCGAGATCCGCCTTGAAGATCGCCTTCTCAATCCCCCCGATGACTCCCTTGTCGTAGGGTTGCACCACTAAGAGGCGGGGCTCCGGTGCCCCTAAGGTGGCCAACTGGTTGAGGGGGGTCGGGCTGCCATAGTAATCCACCATGACCCCTTCCAACAAAGCCGTCGAGGCCCTTCCCGTGCGCAGCTTTGCAAGGTCCTTGCGAAAAGCCACCACTGACTTTTCCATTTCTTTCTGGAGATCAATAAAGAAGGTCTCGTTCATCTCTTCCCCGCGCTCACAAGGGTGCCGATCTCCTCCCCGCGCACCACTCTCTTGATATTCCCTTTCTCCATAATATTGAAGACAATGATCGGCAAACGATTGTCCATGCAAAGCGAGATCGCGGTGGAGTCCATGACCTTGAGCTCTTTATTCAAGACCTCGATGTAGGTCAGTTCCCCGTACATTTTGGCCCCCTGATGTTTCAGAGGATCTGCGTCGTAGACCCCCTTTACCTTGGTCGCCTTAAGAATCACATCGGCGCCGATCTCCATGGCCCGAAGGCTGGCGGTGGTGTCGGTCGTGAAATAAGGATTGCCGGTTCCTCCGGCAAAGATCACCACCCGCCCTTTTTCCAGATGGCGGGTAGCGCGTCGTCGAATGTAGGGTTCCGCCACCTGACGCATGTCAATGGCGGACATAACCCGAGTGGAGACACCGATCTTTTCCAAGGCATCTTGCAGGGCTAAACTGTTGATGACCGTGGCCAGCATCCCCATGTAATCGGCAGTTGCCCGCTCTAACCCGCCTTCGCTCGCCTCGGCGCCGCGAAGGATATTTCCCCCTCCGATGACCAGGGCGATCTGACAGCCCATCTCTTTGACTTCCTTGATCTCCTCGGCAAATCCCCGCACCATCTTGCTGTCGATACCGTATCTTTGCGCGCCGGCGAAGACTTCACCGGTAACTTTCAAGATGACACGATTGTATTTAAGTTTTGCCCCACCCATCCAGAACCACCTAGCTAATGTTCTCCACCCCTTCCCCCAGGTGGTAGCGGACAAAACGGCGCACCTGGATGTTTTCTCTCAGCCGTGCGATGGTTTCCTGCACGAGATCCCCGACCTTATGATCGGGATCCTTAATGAAGGCCTGCTCCAGCAGACAGACCTCGGAATAAAATCGCTCCATTTTCCCTTCCACGATCTTGTCGGCAACCTTTTCCGGTTTGCCGGAATCGGAGGCCTGACGCCGGTAAATTTCCCGCTCCCTTTCCAGCTCTTCAGGCGGCACATCCTCTGGGCGGATATAACGCGGGTTCGCAGCGGCAACCTGCATAGCGATGTCTTTCAATAAGCCCTGAAATTCCGCGGTGCGCGCGACGAAGTCCGTTTCGCAATTAAGCTCGACCAAAACGCCGATCTTCCCTCCCGCGTGGATATAAGCCCCCACGAGGCCCTCCGCTGCTACGCGGCCCACTTTCCTTGCCGCAGCCGCCAGACCCTTGCGACGCAGGTAGTCTACCGCCTTCTCTATGTCTCCCGCAGATTCCGCCAGGGCTTTTTTGCAGTCCATGATTCCCGCCCCGGTCTTATCGCGTAACTCTTTGACCGAAGATGCATTGACTTCCATTGAGATTACGCCCCCCCTGTTGCCGAGGTCGCGGCGGCGCCGTCCGCAGCCACAGCTGCCGGCTCCACGACCTTCTCTTCCTCTTTGGTCCTTATTAAGCTCTGCTCATAGAGATTTTTTCCCTCAATTACTGCGTCCGCAATGGCCGCACAAAAAAGCCGGATGGCCCGGATGGCATCATCGTTCCCTGGAACTTTGCAATCCACCATATCCGGATCGCAATTGGTATCAATCACAGCCACCACAGGGATCCTCAGCTTCCTCGCCTCTTTAACGGCGATCTCCTCCTGGTTGGGATCGATAACGAAAATGGCGTCGGGAAGCTTCTTCATTCCCTTAATTCCCCCCAAGGACTGCTCCAGCTTCTCCTTTTCTCGCTTGAGACCCAACATCTCTTTTTTCGTCAAGGCCTCAACGATCCTGGGGTCGTTTTCCATTTCCTCAAGCTTTCGCAGGCGCTCGATGCTCTGGCGGATCGTCGAGAAGTTGGTGAGGGTTCCTCCCAGCCACCGGTTGTGGACGTGAAACATCCCACAGCGCTCCGACTCCTCCCTGATCGAATCCTGGGCCTGCTTTTTCGTCCCGACAAAAAGGACGTTCCCCCCCCCTGCCACAAGATCGCGGACAAACACAGCCACGTCCTTAAACATCGTGACGGTTTGCTGGAGATCAATGATATGGATGCCGTTACGGGCGCCAAAAATGAACGGCTTCATCTTGGGGTTCCAGCGGCTGGTCTGGTGGCCAAAATGGACCCCGGCCTCCAAGAGCTGCTTCATAGATAACTCTGCCATAAACTTACACTCCTTTGGTTGTGTCCTCCCCTTTCCTCGCCTCCGCTCCATACCCGAGGGCACCATGGAGAGGATCAGAAAGGGTGTGAAATAAGCCCAAAAACTGCTCTAACTTACCGGAATCCCAAACGACCAGCGGTCGCCCGGGGGCATCCATCAAAAAGACTTAGTAATCCTGCGCTTTTAACAAAGATCTGCGACCTGTGCAAGACAGCCAAAGAGGAGAGCGGGGAAGGTCATTGGTTCATGGATTCAAGGAACTCCTTGTTGGTTTGCGTCCCACGAATCTTATCCAATAAGAACTCCATCGCCTCTACTACGCTCAACTGTGACAAGACCTTGCGCAGTATCCAGATTCGGTTGAGATCTTCTCTAGATATCAACAGCTCTTCTTTTCTTGTTCCCGACTTGTTGATGTCGATGGCCGGAAAGACGCGCTTATCCATCAGCCGGCGGTCCAAATGAAGTTCCATGTTGCCGGTTCCTTTGAACTCCTCGAAAATCACCTCATCCATCCGACTTCCGGTATCGATCAGGGCGGTCGCAATGATGGTGAGACTCCCGCCATCTTCGATGTTGCGCGCCGCGCCAAAAAACTTTTTCGGTTTGTGCAGCGCATTGGAGTCCACCCCGCCGGAGAGAATTTTGCCGCTGGGGGGAACAACCGTATTGTAGGCGCGAGCCAAACGGGTAATGCTGTCGAGCAGGATCACCACGTCCGTGCCGTGTTCCACCAACCGTTTGGCCTTTTCGATCACCATCTCGGCAACCTGGACATGGCGCGTCGCGGGCTCGTCAAAGGTAGAACTGACCACTTCTCCATCCACCGAGCGCTGCATATCGGTCACTTCTTCAGGTCGCTCGTCAATCAGGAGAACAATCAGGATCGCCTCGTTGTGGTTATGGGCAATGGCCTTGGCAATGTTCTGCAGCATCATGGTTTTGCCGGTTCGAGGGGCAGCCACGATCAGTCCTCTCTGCCCTTTGCCGATCGGGGTTAAGAGATCAACAACCCGCGTGGTATATTCGTCCGGCTGGTATTCCAGCTTAAAGCGTTCATTCGGATAGAGGGGGGTAAGGTTGTCAAAGAGGATCTTATCCCTTGCCTTCTCCGGGTCTTCGTAGTTGATGGCTTCCACCTTGAGCAGGGCAAAGTAACGTTCCCCTTCCTTGGGGGGGCGAATATGCCCCGAAATGATATCTCCGGTGCGAAGATTGAAGCGGCGAATTTGGCTCGGAGAGACATAGATATCGTCCGGGCCAGGGAGGTAGTTATAGTCCGGGGCTCTGAGAAAACCAAAGCCGTCAGGAAGGGTCTCCAGCACCCCTTCCCCGTAGATAAAACCGTTCTGCTCGGTTTGGGCCTGTAATATGGCGAAGATCAACTCCTGCTTGCGCATATTGGCTGCGCCTTCGATATTGAAGTTTTTACCGATCAATGCCAACTCGCTGATCTTCTTCTCCTTAAGAGACTTAAGGTTCAATCCATTTTCTTCCACGGCCTCCGACTCGGCGCGGGTCTGACCACGTACCATAGCTATATGTCTCCTTTCATGCCAAATATGAATTGCCCGAAAACTGGACTCGTTCCCCCGATCCCTCTGACCCACCTGGTTGAGGAGGAATATCGTTAAAACGCAACGGCTGCCCGACCCCTGCTACAGGGGATCCTGCTTACCGGCGCGACATTTCAAGACAACAGAGGTTCAACACAGAAATGATTCGTTTGTTTGAAATCCAAATCAAAAGCTCAGGTCGGGATACAGTGAACGATAACCTTAATGTGGGGCTAATTTCAAAGAGTATCGCTGAACCAGGAAATCGAAATTGTCTTATATTAAAAAAAAACAATCCTTTTGTCAACCCCCTTTCCCTACCTTTCTCCGTTCGCTGATTGAATGCCATTCCCTCAGAGAGTCTAAGAGTCGCTGCATATCGAGCGGAAGCGGGGCGTAAAAGGCGACAGGGGCTCCAGTGCGGGGATGGCTGAATCCGAGCCTCTCCGCATGGAGCGCCTGGCGCGGAAAATCCGTCACACCCGGCAGCGGCTCGCGATTGCCGCCAGGGCCGTACCGCTTCCGCCCATAGATACGGTCCCCAACCACCGGATATCCCTGGTCCGCCAGATGGACACGGATCTGGTGCGTCCGACCACTATGGGGCTTGAGACGCAGCAACGTGACCCAAAAAGACCGCTCTCCTGCAGGCTCTACCCTGAAAGCATTCTCTACTTGCCACTCGGTTAGCGCCTCTCTCAAGCGCGGCACAGAGCGCAGGCTCGACATCCTTTTCCGGTCGCTCCGATGACGACCGATGGGACGATCAATGCTCCCCTTCTGCTGATCGACTAAACCCCACACAAAGGCGAGGTACTCTTTACGAACTCGCCGCTCCTTAAACTGCTGGGCTAATTGATGAAAGGCCCGATCATGCTTTGCCACAACCATCACCCCGGAGGTATCTTTGTCCAATCGATGGACAATCCCGGGGCGCCGCTCCCCTCCGATTCCCTGAAGATTCGGACAGTAATGGAGCAGGGCATTCACAAGGGTTCCGCTTTGCCTACCGGCAGCAGGATGAACCACCATGCCGGCGGGCTTATTCACTACCAGGCAATCCTCATCTTCGAAGAGAATATCCAGCGGGACAGACTCCGGCACCAACGCCGTCTCCCGTGGAGGCAGCAACCGGATCTCGACTGCGTCGTTGGGCTTCAGACGGGCGCTGGCCTTGGTCTTCCTTCCGTTGAGGGTGATCTGCCCCTCGGCGATCACCCTCTGGATACCGGAGCGACTCAAGCCCGCCCTCTCCAAGGGGCCAGGGAAAGGACGCGATAGGAATAGATCCAACCGCATTCCGGCATGCTCTTTATCAACGGTTAAACGGCTTAGCACGTTACCTCACCGCGCCAATTGCGCCCGCTCCTCTATGCTGACTTGGTTTAAGATCTCCTGGGCGCCTAGCACATCCTTTTTCATCTGCCCGACCAAATCCTCCGGCGTGGGGAATTTCTTCTCTTCCCGAATCCTCTTGACGAAAAACAGCTTCACGGATCGCCCATAGAGGTCCCCCGAAAAATCGAAGATATAACTCTCTATCGTCCTGGGACCGCCTCCGAAAGTAGGGTTAACCCCGATGTTGGTAACGCTCGGCCATAGGCGCCGGTCCGCCTCCAAGAAGGTGGCATAGATCCCGTCTGAGGGCAGCATCTCGGTTCGCGTGACAATGTTGGCTGTAGGAAAACCGAGTTGGCGACCTCTCTGATAACCAGGAATCACTCGCCCTGAGGCAAAATGGTATCGGCCCAAGAAGCCCTGGACTTCGTGGACGTCGCCCCGTTTGATCAAATCCCTGATTCGACTGCTGCTGATGCGCACCCCTTCCACGTGCACCGGCCCAACAATCCCGACTTCAAACCCGCCTTCAGCTCCCCATCGGATCAGATCCTCCACCCGACCCTTTCTCCCCTTTCCGAACCTTAAGTCCTTTCCAACCCACATCTTATGAACCTTGAGGCGCTCCACCAGGTAACCTCGAACAAACGCTTCCGCCTCCACATTGGCAAAGGCTGAGTTGAAGGGTTGAATAATCACCGCGTCCACTCCATAGGATTGCAGGAGAACCATCTTGTCTTTATGCGTCAGAATCAGCCTAGGGGCGCGCTGAGGCGCAAGGATCGTGAGCGGATGGGGTTCAAAGGTAAGAACAACCGAACGACCATCGCGGGCCTTGGCATCTTGAACCACCCGTTGCAACAGGGCCTGGTGGCCCAGGTGAATACCGTCGAAGTTGCCCAAGGTCAGGATAGGCTTGGGAAGCGAAATCTTTCTATCCTCTATATGACGAAAAATCTCCACGGTTATTAAGGGAGCACTCAGCTTTCAGCTATTATTCACCCGCTGATTGCTGACGGCTTGCTTCCGGGCTAGCGCAAAATGGTTAAAAAGTTCGAGGACGGCTCTGCAGGACTCAGCGCATGCTACGCGTCATGACTCCAGGGACTTGAGCTTCTGCTTTGCCTTAACCGCCTCTTGCGACTGGGGAAATCGATCCGTAAGTTCCTGAAGAATCAGTCGGGCATCCACCTTATCCCCCAGCTCTGCAAAAGCAAAACCTTGCTTCAGAAGAGCTGCCGGGACCTTGTCCCCCTTTGGATATTTGCGCCGAACCGCGTCAAACTCCAGGATGGCCTGGTCGAATTCTCTCAAGGCGTAATGACTCTCCCCAATCCAATACTGGGCATTATCCGCATACTCGCTCTGGGGATTCTTTTTGATGAATTCTTTAAACCGGGAAATCGCCGCCCGGTAATCTTTTCGCTCCAGCAGCTTCCAGGCCTCATCGTAATCTTTTTTTACCGCCTCCGATTCCCCCGCCAGCCGCTCCCGGGCGAATTCACTTGGGCCGGCGCCTTCCACCGAAGCCGCTTCTTCCTTGCTGCCGGGAGCTACCTTCAGGGTTTCCCGGATGATTTTCAGCTCTTCCTCGCGCGCCTTAAGGAGAGCCCCTTGAGTTTTAAAATCATCGTCGAGCTTAGCTATCCGGCTTTCCATATCCTTGACTCTTTTATCCCCTTCACGAGTCGACTGACCGATCTGGCGGTCCAATTGATAGCGAACCTCCTCCATCTTCTCTTTCAAAGCGCCCAAATCCTGCTGCATCTCTTGGAGATTGGCGCGCGTGTCGGCCAGGCTCGACCGCATGCTATCGAACTCACTATGAGTGGTGACGTTCTCCGTGCGCAGGCGTCTCTGCTCCCGCTCAATGAGTTCTAACTGTTGGGGGGTAGCGCATGCCGATAGGGCCACCCCAACCAACATGAGGAGCAAAGATAAAAGCCTCTTCATGAAAGGTCGACCTTAAATGACCCCTAGGACTTGAAGATGGAAGAATCCCTCAAAGGGCAAAACATTACGATGCCGGCCGGGCAGAGATGATTACGAAACGGCCCCGGCGGTTCTTCTGCCAGCATCCCTCGTTCTGCTCCTTGCAAACCGGCAGCTCCTCGCCGTAGCTGATTGTCGATAACCGCTCCTTAGAAATCCCCAGAGTCACCAGGTAGTCTCGTGCCGCCTGGGCCCGTTTGGCGCCAAGCGCTAAGTTGTACTCATTGGTTCCCCGTTCATCCGCATGCCCTTCAATCTCCACTCGAGCCGAAGCGTTTGTCTTCAGCCAATTGGCATTCGCCTTGAGGGTTTCCCGCGCCTCTGTCTTGAGATCATATTTGTCATAATTAAAATAGATATCCTTCAACGGACTTGGGGCCGGAGCCTGATCTCGACGCGCCGCTTCCAAACTC
>MGRY01000005.1:23658-25075 GCA_001799045.1 Deltaproteobacteria bacterium RIFCSPLOWO2_02_56_12
CGCAGCAGGGGCCTCAGGCTTGGTCGCGGCAGGCGGCGGACACCCCGTTAATGCAAGAAAGGCGAAAAACATCACACCATACGTCAGCGTACCCAATCGACCAGTCATCGTTTTCTCCTTTTCCAATGTTCGCTCAGCCCGTGAAATCGTTTATTCCAGACGAGAAGACCAGGATGGATTTGTATCATCTCCCCCCGAACCTGTCAATCTTTGCTGGTTTTCACCGCCGGCCTGCATCATGTAGAGTTGGTAGCGACCGCCGCGGTTGGAAGTGAAGGCGATGAATCTCCCGTCAGGGGACCATGAGGGATCTTCGTTGTCCCCGGAACTGGAGGTGATCTGCTGCGGGTCCCCGCCCTGTGCCCTGACCGTAAAGATATGAAAGCGGCCGCTTACCCTCCCCGTATAAGCGATCTTGTCACCGGTGGGAGACCAGTTGGGAGAAGTATTGTATCCTCCCGAATAGGTGAGGCGGCGCGCCTTTCCGTTGGCAAGCTCCAGGACATAGATCTGCGGGCCGCCGCTGCGACTGGAGACGAACGCCAAGCGATCTCCGTCCGGAGACCAGGCGGGGGAAACATCGATCGCCGAATCTTCGGTCAACCGGCGGACAACCTTCCCGGTCTGATCCAGCAAATAGATATCCACGTTTCCCTGTCTCTCAAGGGCCATGGCGATAAATTTCCCGTCGGGAGACCGCCTTCCGCCTAGATTCAAGCCGCTGCCGGATACGAGCTTCGTATCTTTGCCGGTAAAAAGATCAAAAAAATAAAGGCCGGGCCCACGTTCCCGGTACCCATAAGTGGAATAGAGAATCGACTGGCCATCCGGATTCCATGAAGGGAAAAGGTGAATCGTGGGATCCTTGGTTATTTGCGTCTTTTCGCTTCCGTCTAAGTGAGCGACGTAGACCTGCTTAAAGCGCCCCCCGGCGTTAGAGACGTAGGTGATCCTGCTATTGAACGCTCCGGACGTCCCGGTGAACTGCAAAATAATCTCGTCGGCAAATTTATGCGCGATGCGCCGGAAATCTTTCGCCTTGCCGGTATACTTCTTCCCCACGATTGGTTTTCCTTGATAGACATCGAAGAGACGGAGCTCTACGGTAATCTCCTCACCTTGCAGTTCGAACCCTCCTTTGACCAGCGCCTGAGCGCCGATCACGGACCAATCCCGGAAATCGAAATCCCCTAAAGTGATCCCGGTTTTTTGCGGGTCCTCTATGTAAACCGACCGGTCCAGTATCCGGAACCAACCGGAAAGTTCCAGGTCGCGAATAATAACATCCGCAATCCCCACCGATAGCTTCGCCCCATCCCCACCTGTTCCCAGGTTTTTCAGAGGCGATATAGCCATCGGATAGCGCTCCGCGGGATTGACGATGGTCCCCTTTACCTGGGAATAGAGAGGCTGCAAG
>MGRY01000006.1:0-8987 GCA_001799045.1 Deltaproteobacteria bacterium RIFCSPLOWO2_02_56_12
ACTATAACCCAGATTGAAAAAGAAAAAAACAGTCAATATGGGGTGCGCCTGTCCTTCGGAATTTCAAATGGCAAATTTCAAATCTCAAATCTGAGATCTGAAATCTGAGATTCCGCGCGTAGCGCGGACCAGGGGTAGCCGAAAAACAGCGAATAAGTTAAAAAGGGTAGGGATCGCGAAACCCTGGAAAAGAGATTCCGCCATGATCGCCTCTCAGTATGTCATTATCGGGGCCGGCTTTGCCGGGGCCGCCACGGCCTACCACCTGGCGCGCCGCGGGGTTAAAAATATTTTGCTCCTGGAGCAGGAAAAGGTGGCCGGAGTGCATTCCTCCGGACGCAATGCCTCCATGATCCGTCAGGTCGTTCCTGAGAATGCAGTAATGCGGTTGGCAAAGGAGGGCGCGGCTTTTTTGCGAGGCCTCCCCTCTGACTGGCAGATACCTGTGGACTTTCAGCGCAACGGCTCTCTCCTTTTAGGTAGTGGAGAGGGCTGGGACAGGCTGTCGCGTGATGCCGAGATGGCGCGGGAGGTTGGGATAGAGGTGGAATCCTGGTTGCCGGAAAAAGCGAAGGATTATGTCCCGGTGCTCAAAGAGGCGAATTTTGACGGGGCTATCTGGTGCCCCACGGACGGCGTGGTTGATATACATGCCTTGCTCTCGGGCTATCTCAAAGCGGCCTTTTCTATGGGAACGCAGATCCGCTACAGCTGTGCTGTGCAGGGGATTGAGGTTCAGGATGGACGCGCGTGCGGAGTCTTAACAGCCGAGGGGCTGATCCGGGCTGAGACCGTCATCAACGCCGCCGGTCCCTGGGCAGCGGTAGTCGGAAAGATGGCCGGCGCCGTCGAGGCGCCCCTACGTCCCTGCCGCCGCCATCTCTTTGTTACCACTCCACTACCCTGGGTTGATCCGAAATGGCCGTTTGTCTGGGACGACGCGCACGGAATTTATTTCCGCCCTGACTCCGGCGGCCTGCTTCTGTGCCCTTGCGATCAAGACGAGATGGCCCCTGGCGACCCCCCGACGGACAGCTCGGTTGCGGAATTGTTGGCCGAGAAAATCCGGCAGCGGTTTCCCGGGATTGCCGATGTTGCCATTCGAAAAAGCTGGGCGGGATTGAGAACCTTATCGAACGATGGTCGCTTCGTGATCGGCTGGGATTCCAAGGTGCGCGGCTTTTTCTGGGTCGCCGGTCTCGGCGGTCACGGGGTTACGACCAGTTCGGCTGTCGGCGCCCTGGCTGCGGGGCTGATCCTCGATCCCAGCGAGAGGAGGGGAGGGCCGTTCTCGCCCGGAAGGTTTGCCTCCTAGTAAACTTTAAAGATCTCCCGGAAGAGTTTTACATAGCGGTTGTAGTCATTAACCAGCGTCAAGTCGCTCGGCAGGATCGGAATGCCCTTTATCAACGAGGGGGGGTCCGGCGGGACATCCGGCCTGTCGGGGATCCGGTTAAAGCTTTGGATGATCTTTGCCGCGTCTCTGGAGAGAAAAAAATCGATCAGCAGCTTCCCTGCGTTTGGATGAGCGGCCTTAGCAGAGAGAGCCACGGGATGCAGGTTTAACACGACGGGATTTAAGGCGACCGACTCCACAGGCGCGCCTTGCCGCTTCATTTGTTCCGCCCGGTGCCCGTACATGGCAATGCCCAGCGGCATCTCTCCCGCGGCAACGAGCTGCGCCAGGAGAGTGTGGCCCGCTTGCATTCGGATATCTTGGGCGGCGAGCTTCCGCATATAGGCAATGCCCTTCTCTTCACCCATGAACTTGAGCATATTGGCGAACCATTCGTAGTCCTTGGCATCTAACACCATCTTGCCTTTCCATCGGGGATGGAGCAAATCATCGTAGCTCTTGGGCGCCTGATCTTTGGGGACCATGCGCGTGTTGTAGATCAAGATATGGGTGTTCGTGTAATGTGATGTCCAGTACCCTTCTTTGTCTTTAAAGCCTTCTGGAAAAAATTCCCTCTCCGGGGAATCGTGCTTCGCGTAGAAGCCCTTTAGGAAAAGGTGATAGCCGGCAAAACCGGTGAGTTCGATGACGTCCCACAGATGCTGGCCGAGCCGGGCTTCGGTCTCCACTTTGTTGAGCAGGGCCTCGTCTCCGGTGCGGTAAAACGTGGCGTCGATGGGCGGGTATTTCTTTTTGAATGCATCCACTACTCTCCCGGTTTCGGTCGCGTTCATGGTCGTGTAGAGGACCACCTTGCCCTCTTTCCTGGCCTGTTCTTCGAGGCCCTGGGCCATGAGGGGGGTGGCATGAAAAAAAGGATTAATCGCAGGAAATTCGCCAGCACGGTAATTGGCTTGCCCATGGTGATCCTCCTCTAACCTATCTGGGAGTTCTGAGAAAAATAGCCACTTTCGCCATGACTTACCCCCCCTAGTATATCTATGTCAACAGTGTTAGGCTTTACACGCCTGGAAGCGTGCTTATACCTCAGACAAACGGCTATGCGTCCTAAAATCCTTGCCATAATTGCCGCAATCCTTTTTGGGCTGATCTATCTTCAAGCCCCGTCCGCCGGCACTCGCAGCCCGGACCTTCGGGCGGAACTGGTGGTGGTCCTAAATATGAATAGAGCCAATCCTCTGGGGGGGGAAATATGGCTCATGGACCTTAAGGGAAGATTGGTCCGGCGCATCACCAAAAATAATTATCACGAGGAGTCCCCCAAGTTTTCTCCCGATGGGAACAAAATTGTCTTTGTGCGAAATATGGGCGGTATCGTCCCGGGGGTTGGCCTGGACCCCAAATATAATGAGATCTTTGTTTACAATCTGCGCACGGGAGTCGAGAGCCGCTTGACAAAGAACAACGTTGAGGATGGTCATCCTGAATGGTCCTTCGACGGCAAATATATCGCTTTCCACTCTCGGCGTAATCACCCGGAAGGAAAGGCGACCCTCTGGATCATGGAGGCCGATGGCTCCCGCGCCAGACAAATCACCGGTTTCCAATCCGGAGATATCTCTCATCTTGACCCAAGTTGGGGACCTGACGGCCAGTGGCTGGCTTTCGTCAACTACCGGGAAGAGAACCGCTACCGTTACTCTCGCATCGAAAAGATTCGGATTGATGGCACCCAGCGGACCGTTCTTTCCTCCGGTGGAAAATTTGCGGGATCAAGCGGGGCAGAGAAAGGAGAGCCTTTGGGGGACATGGACCCCATCCATTCGCCCGACGGCGCGATGATCTGGAGCGCGCGCCGCCTAAATGACGGCCTTATTCACCTGTTTGTTTTTGGCGCCAACACCTACTATGGCGGCAAGGCGGAGACGGACATGAATTGGCCTGTGCACCCGGATGCGGTGGAGCGCAGCCCGCAGTTTTCTCCCGATGGAAGACGCATCCTTCTTACCCGCTCTTCTCCGAAGGCAGGAGTGAGGAACCGGCAGCTTGTGCTGACGGACCCGCAATCATCGTTCCGGCGCTACCTCACCGCCCGGGAGGATTGGGACATGTGGCATCCGAGCTGGCATCCCCTTGCCCAGTCGGCCGCTGAGAAAGAGTCTAACGGAACCTTGATGAGCTACAAGGCCGGCAATGCGGTCGGGGTAAAAACGATTTTGGCGCATAACGGCGATGGCAGATCGGCCGCCCAGCGATTAAAGACTGCCGGTGCTGTTCGTTTGACAGTGAGCGCCGTCCAACCGGTTAATTTAAAGAGCGCTCCGCCGGCCGCTTACGAGGTCGGATGGAAGTTGGATGTCGCTCCGGAGAGAGTCTCCTCCTTGACTGTCCGCTATCAGGGAAGGCTCCATGGCGAAGATGAAGTCGGTGAAAAGTCCCTCCTGTTACAACTCATGGACTGGGGAGAAAAAAGTTGGGTGACCGTCTTCGTCCTGCCTGAAGCTTCCGGCGATAGGGTCAAGATTCAGCATGAAATCGCTCCTGCGCACTTTATCAGCGGTGACAAACATGAGGTGAAGCTGCGCATCGTCGCTTTCGGAGCCTCTATCCCCGCGTTGGAGATGGATTCCCTCACTTTGGATGTGAGGAGAAATTAACCCACCCGGAATAAATTAGTTTCTGCCGGGAAAGGCCAAAACCCACCGCTTGCGGAAAAATCGCAGAGAGTTGGTGGCCAGCCGCCAGGCCATGAGGAGGCTCAAGCCGGTCCACACGCCGGGAAGTCCAAGATCCCACTTCAGAGAAATCCAAGAGATCGGGACGAAGAAACCCAAAGCCCCGATTAACATCGCCCACATGAGATACCGCGTGTCGTGAGCGCCTATCAAAAATCCGTCCGAGGCAAAGACCACTCCGTTCACAGGTTGGAAGAGCGCAAGCAGAACAAAGACCGCGATGCCGAGAACCTCGGCGACCTCGGGGCTTCGGGTGAATAGAACTATCAATGGCTGTTTGAGCAGTATGTAACCGGAGCCGAAGATGAGCCCGGCCACGCAGCCACAGAGGATGAGAATCTTTCCCATTTGATAGGCTTTATCGGGCCGATCAGCGCCCAAATGCTTCGCTGCGAGAGTTTGGCCCGCCACTGCGATGCCATCGATGGTATCCGAGGATAAGAGAAATAGTTGAAGGGCGATCTCGTGGCCGGAGAGAGAGGCCGTGCCCATTCGCGCGACGGTGCCGGTGGCGAAGACAAGGGAAAAACGGAGCGCGCCCGTTCTGATGGCGAGGTCGCGGCCGATCCGGGAAAGAGAAAGAAATCTTCGCGCGTTAAATCTCCACCGGTTGAGTCTGTATTGAGAAGTGTGAGAAGAAAAAAAGAGCACGGCCAGGCAGATAGTCCCTGCGAGGATCTGGGAGGCGAGCGTTGCGATGCCGGCGCCTCGAAGGCCCATGGCAGGAAGGCCAAGGCCTCCGTAGATCAAGAGGTAGTCGAGAACGAGGTTGAGTCCATTGACGACGAAGGCGATCACCATCGGCGTTCGGGTATCCTGGATGCCTCGGAGAAAGCCTACGGTGGCAAAGAGGAGAAAGGTAAAGGGGCTGCCGGCGATCCGAATGCGAAAATAAGTTGAGCCTAGCGTCGATACGTCCGGCCCGGCTCCCATTAAGACATATAAATGCGGCGCGAAAAGAATCCCCAAAATCGACACGACTATTCCTCCCACGGCGGCAAGGAAAAGCGCGTGCAGGCATATCTCGCCGCAGATCTCAGGCTCGCCGGCGCCGCGGTGATAACCCACAAGCGTGGTGGTGCCGAAAATGAGAAAGGCAAAGAGCCAGTAGATCCCGCCGATGAGAGAGGAGGCGATGGCCCGCGCCGCAAGCGGCTCCACCCCGAGGCGGCCGATCATTGCCGTATCCGCCAGGACAAAGATCGGCTCGCTGGCTATGGCGAGCATAGCCGGGATAGCGAGACTTAGAATTTCCCTTAGATGAGATCGAAAGGACTGCTTTTCGCCGTTGTAAGGGGTTCTCTCAGTTTCCAATGAGGTAGAGGTCAAGAAAGTCTTTGAGCTGCTTCAGAGGATCATTAGCGTAAAAGAGTGAATTATGCTAGTCGGGAAGATCCCCATGGAAAGTCCGGTTAGATTTTGGAAAGTTTTGGCGCAAAGAGACTTCGGCCTCTTTTGGGTTAGTCTGTTGGTTTCGGCAGTGGGAGATCAGATCTCTAATGTGACGATCGCCTGGCAGGTTTACGAAATCACCAACTCTCCTTTCCAGCTGGGGTTGATAGGACTATTCCGCGCCCTGCCGCTGATTGTCTTTTCCTTGACAGGCGGGTTGCTGGCCGACCGATGGGATCGGCGCCGGCTCCTGATGGTCACCCAGAGCCTGGCTATGATTCTTGCAGCGCTGCTTGGGGTATTGACGCAGACGGGCCATGTGCAGGTATGGCATATTTACACGATCACTTTTTTTGCGGGAGCGGTCAATACTTTCGATCTTCCCGCCCGAACCGCCATGATTCCCAACCTTGTGCCCCGGGAGCAGTTAACCACTGCCTTTGCTTTGAATGTAACCCTGCGCCAGACGGCTACGCTTGTAGGGCCTTTCTTGGGGGGAATCACTCTTGCCGTGGTCGGGTTTAGCTGGGCCTATTACATCAACTCCTTAAGTTTTGTCGGAGTGATTGTCTGCCTTATGTTCATGCGGATTCGTGACGGCAGAGACGCGTCGAAAAAGGAGTCAGCGTTCCAGAGCATACGCGAGGGCTTTAGTTTTGTCTGGGGGAATTCCATGATTATGGGGCTTTTGGTTATGGACACCTGCGTGAACTTTTTCGGCGCCTATAAGGCCATGATGCCGGTTTTTGCCCGTGATCTGCTAGGGGTGGGGCCAGGCGGTTTAGGAATGCTCCTGGGGGCTCCGGCTGTGGGCGCCCTGGTTGGCTCCGGTGTCGTCATGGGGCTCGGGAATCCGAGAGGCAAAGGCCGGCTGATTGTTTTTGTTACCTTAATTTACACCATCGGGCTTATCTTGTTCGCCCTAAGTCGCTCTTTCACGTTTTCGCTGATCGTTGCCTTCTCTCTTGGGGCGCTCGATGCTGTGGGGGAGACGCTCAGGATGACGGTGATTCAGCTCACCGTCCCGGATCACTTGCGCGGGAGGGTGCAAAGCCTCGTCTATGTCTTTGTTTTCGGCGGCCCTCTGATCGGGCAGGCTCAAGTCGGCGCCCTCGCCTCTCTTTTGGGGGCGCCCGGCGCGATCATACTGGGCGGATTGGTTGGCTCAGGGATAGTAGGCCTGATGGCCAAACGGGTTTCCCAGCTAAGGCAGATCGAAGCTTAAATCCTCGCGTGCCGGCTTTTCCCGCTCGCGCTCGCCGACAATCTTGACGGTGGAAGGTCTGGGTGGTAGACCGGTTTGCCAGTCGGAGAAACTAACAGAAGAGCGCTAAAGGAGGCGATATTATGTCGAAGGCTACCAACGGAAACGGCACCGGCAGCGAGATTCTGATTTCCTCGGATTCGCACGTCATGGAACCATCGGACCTCTTGGCCACACGCGTTGCGCCGTCTTACCGGGACCGCGCTCCTCGCTTCCCCCAACTGAATGTCGGGGAAAGTTTTCAGACACACCCCGGAGGTCAAGATCCCAATTGCAGAATCAAGGAGATGGAGACCGATGGCCTCAGCGCGGAGGTGCTCTACCCGACTTATTTGCTGCCGCACTTCGCTATGGATGATGCGAAGCTCCAACAGGCTTGCTTCCGCGCCTACAATGATTGGTTGATTGATTATTGCAAAGTAGCCCCGAACCGGCTTGTCGGGATCGCAGCTATCTCGGTCTACGACATCGACGAGGCGGTCGAAGAACTCGAACGCTGCGCAAGAGCAGGTATGAAAGGATCTATCATCTGGCAGGCGCCCCATCCGGACCTGCCGTTCCACTCCGACCACTACAACAAGTTCTGGGCGGCGTCCCAGGAGATGAACATGCCCGTTAATCTGCACATTCTCACAGGGCATGGTTACCACAAGCAAGGGTTAAACAAAAAAGGGGTGGAGAGCTATCGGGGCAGCGTCAATCTGAAACTCAAAGAAATCACCGACGCGTTTTTTGAACTCATCTTCTATGGAGTGCTCGACCGCTATCCCTCTCTCAAGTTTGTGAGCGTGGAAAACGAGGTCGGCTGGCTCCCCTTTATGCTTCAGCAGTGGGATTACTACTACAGGCGGTTCCGCGGCGTGAATCCGCCTCCCATCGACAAGGATCCCAGCGAGTATTTCTATCGGCAGATCTTTGCCACTTTCTTCCGCGACACGGTGGGTGGCCACAACCTGGAATGGTGGGGGTCGGATAACTGCATGTGGTCCAACGACTATCCGCACGGCAACTCCACATGGCCGGAGTCCCGAAAGTACATCGAGAGAAACCTGGGGCACCTTCCCGGAGAGATTCGGGTCAAGCTCCTCTGCGCCAACGTGGCGAAGCTCTACGATATTGAAATCGCGCAGCCTGTTAGTCAACAGGGGCAGATGCGGTGACGTTTTGGATTCCGGCCGCTGAGCCGCATCGCGTTATACCAGGGTATTAAATCCCCGCGTACCATTCATAACCCCGGTCCTCCCAGTAGCCGCCCTTTCCCTGGCCGATCTCTTTAAAGTTTTCGACGAATTCGATGCGTTGGATGTATTTGGCCATTTTGTATCCCAACTGGGTTTCCACCCGGAGGCGGAGGGGGGCGCCGTGCTCGATGGGTAGGGACTGGTCGTTCATCTCGTAGGCCAGTATGGTCTGGGGATGGAGGGCATCAACCATATCGATGCTTTCATAAAAGTTGTTGCTCTCTGTGTCCATATCCATACAGTAAAAGACTACGTACTTAGCCTGCGGATCAGGCTGAACAACTTTCATGATTTCGGTTAGCGGCACGCCTTTCCATTTGCCGATGGCGCTCCAGCCTTCCACGCAATCGTGCCGCGTGATCTGACTTCGCGCGGGCATCGCTTTAAGATCATTTAAAGAAAATTGCCCCGGCTGTTTTACCAGCCCACCGACTTCCAGCTTCCAAGAAGGCCAGCCGCTCATGGCGTTCATCACGTATTCCATGGTGAAGGGAGGGGGATTGCCGTTGGGCTTGAAGGTACGGGAGATGTCCTTTTCGCTGAATTCCTGCGCCAGCTTGTTGCTGCCGGTCAGGAAACGCAGCAGCCGGCGGTTCAACCCCTCAACGGATTCCAGGAGAGAAAGGACCTTCCTATTTTGGTGGAGCTGGTTGAAGATATTTTCACACCCCGACAAAAGCAGAACCCCGGCGCCTTGCAGCGCGCCGAACAAAATTTTCCGCCGTGAAATGTCCAATCTATTTCTCTCCATTGCGGGGATCCTCCGTCTTTACTTCGAAGTCGTCCTGCTCTTGTTTAAGGCCTTCGGGGTTTAACTTTTTTTCAACATACCAACCAGTGACCATACAGCGCATGTTGTTGATCATGCCCGTGGTTACAACCATGAAGATGTGGCCAAAGGTGAAGAAGGCGAAGAAAAAGGTTAGAAGGAAATGAACTGTTCGCGCCGATTGTCTGCCGCCGAATATCGCCGGCAGCCAGTTGAAGGCGACATCCAG
>MGRY01000007.1:0-1123 GCA_001799045.1 Deltaproteobacteria bacterium RIFCSPLOWO2_02_56_12
ATCATCGCAACTCCGTCTCCATCGAAGATTAACACCAGTCCTTCTGGAGTTCATCTTACACCCACGAGCCGGAAAAGAAAGCTTCAGAGAGCCACGCGTCTCGGAAATATGGCAGGGTCTTGCGCTGAGGGCACATTCTAGTGTCAAATGGCGAGCCATAGGGAGAGTCTATGAGAACAAAACTTCTGGCCGGTTTGTTTGGCTTCTTTGTGGCTCTTAGCAGCGCTTCCGTGTGGGCGCAGGCCAAGCCGCCGCTTGAAAAGCTCCGCTTTGTCTACAGCGCCATCGGCGGCTCGCAAAGCTCTGTCTGGATCCCCTACGAGGCGGGGATCTTTCGCAAACACGGACTGGACATCGAGATGCTCTACGTCGGCGGGGGCGGGCGGGCCGCGCAGGTGGTGCAGTCAGGCGAAGTGCCCATCGGAATCTTCACCGGCGGCGCGGTAATTAACTCGAACCTGGCTGGAGGGGACCTGGTAGTCGTCGCCAGCGGGATGAACGTGATCCCGTTTTCTCTCATGGTCCGCCCTGAGATCCGCCAGATCGAAGAGCTGAAGGGCAAAAAAATAGGCATAAGCCGTTTCGGCTCCGCGACCGACTTCGCTCTCTCTTACTCGGAGGAGAAATGGCGCATAAAGCGCGGGCGGGATTTCGCCGTAATTCAGATGGGGGGCATGCCCGAGATGATGGCGGCCCTGAAGAGCCGCGTACTTGACGCGGCAACACTTAATCCCGAATTTACCATCCTGGCCCGGCGAGAAGGCCTCAAGGAGCTCGTTGACATGTCCGCCCTCGGACTCAACTTTCCCACCTCCGCCATCGGCACGACCCGCGCCTTCATCCGTAAAAACGAAAGCGCGGTCAGAAAGTTTGTCCGCGGCTTCGTCGAGGGCATTCACTACGCCAAGACCCAGCGGGCCTTTAGCGTCGAGGTTTTTAAGAAATACTTCAAGAATGACGACCTCGGCCACCTCAACGACATATACGATCTCTATGTTCTGCGCTACCTTCCCAACATTCCCTACCCATCCCCTGAGGCGATGAAGACAGTGCTTGTCCAGATGGCGGAGAAAGACCCGAGAGCCAAAGCGGCTCAGCCCGAGCAGTTCATCGAGAACCGATT
>MGRY01000007.1:1141-14199 GCA_001799045.1 Deltaproteobacteria bacterium RIFCSPLOWO2_02_56_12
TCAGCCCGAGCAGTTCATCGAGAACCGATTCTTTCAGGAGCTCGACAGAGAGGGGTTCATCCAGCGTCTGTGGCAGTAGATGCCCTCAATGCAAAAGGCAAAATGCAAATTGAAAAATGCAAAGTTAGGGAAGACAGGGACAGAGATAGAGTCTGTAATTTTGACTTTTACATTTTGCCATTTTCATTTTGCACTTGTTGGTCCGATTTAGCCCAGGCGCTTCTTAAAACGGATCGCACTCAAGACCATAAAGAGGACGCCGAAGGCCAACAGCACCAGTGCCTCATCCCACAGCGCGGACCATCCGGCCCCGCGCAGAATGATCCCCCGCAGGATCTCGATGTAATAGGTCGCCGGGATCAGAAAACTCAAGAGATAGATAACGAAGGGCATAGACTCTCTGGGAAAGACAAAACCCGAGAGGAGAATCGACGGCAACATCACCATCACCGCCATCTGCATCGCCTCACCCTGATTGCCGGCGAAGGTGGATATCACGATGCCCATCCCCAAGGCGGGTATCAGGAAAATCCCGGACAACAGGAGGAGCAGGCTGACAGAGCCGTGGATCGGCACCCCAAAAAGGACGACCATCACCAGAAGCACCAGACCGGTTTGCATGAAACCGATGGCGCAGTACGGGAGGAGCTTGCCAAGAATCAGCCCCTCTTTGGAAACAGGGGTGACCAGGAGCTGCTCCATAGTGCCGCGCTCGCGCTCGCGGACTATCGAGAATGCGGTGAGAAAGACCGTCACGAGTTGCAGGATGACCCCGATCAGGCCGGGGACGAAAAAGTTGGCGCTCTCAAGGTTGGGATTGAAGAGAAGCCGCGGACGCACGTCCACAGTCGCCAGTTCCGTCGTGAACCCTGCCTTTTTGAGGGATTTTAAAAAGCCCAGGGTCTGGCTCGCCTGGAGCAAGCGCAGCGCCGAGGTCGAGTCCGACCCATCGATCAAGACCTGGACACGCGCCTGCCGCCCGTTGAGCAACTGCTGGGAGTAATCGGGCGGGATTTTGATGCCTACCTTGGCGCGTCCGCTCACGATCGCCCTCTCGAGCTCTTGATCCGAATAGACGCGGCCCGTCACACGGAAGTAGCGAGTGCTTTCGAACTCTTTAATCAGCTCCCGGCTCTCCTTTTGCTGATCCAGATCGAAAACCACGGTGGAGATGTTCTTGACGTCCATCTCGATGGCATAGCCAAAGAGCAGAAGCTCGAGCAGGGGAATGGTAAAAATGAACCGGGTCGCCGGGTCCCGCCGGATGTGGAGGATCTCCTTTCGCATGACAGGCCAAAGACCGCGAAACATCTATTCGGTCTCCCTGCTAAGCGCGTTGCCGGCGGGTCCAGGTGACAAAAAAGTCCTCCAGTGAAGGGAGGACGCGCCGGCATTCCACGCGAGCCATTCTCTCTTCCCGCAAAAGGTTTTCGATGCTTGCCTCGTCGTTCCCCTCGCGCGCCAGGATGTGGATCGATTCACCGAAAATCGTGGCGTCGATGATTTCCGGCAGCCTTCGGAGCACGCTCAGCGCCCGGGTCGGCTCCTCGCAATGCACCTCGAACCAGACCGCGCCTTGAGGGGTGATCTCGGGCATCTGCTTAAGTTCCTGCGGTTTGCCGCAAACCATGAGCCTGGAGTTATAAATGTAGCCCACTTGAGAGCAACGCTCCGCCTCATCCATGTAGTGGGTCGTCACAAACAGCGTTGTCCCCTCGCCCGCAAGCTGGAAGAGCAAATCCCAAATCTCTCTTCGAGCGACCGGATCGATTCCCGCGGTCGGCTCGTCCAGAAACAGGATTTTAGGCTCGTGCAAAAGGGCGCAGGCCAGGGCCAGGCGCTGCTTGAATCCTCCGGATAGAGTCCTGACCATCTGCCCCAGCCGCTCCTCCAGGCCGACCAGTTCCGTCACCATCCGACGGCGCTCTCCAAGCCGGGGGCCCCTGAGTCCATAAATTGCGCCATAAAAATCAAGGTTTTCCTGGACCGTGAGATCCTCGTAGAGACTGAAGCGCTGAGACATATAGCCGATGCGTTTCTTAATCTCCTCGGTCTCCGTCACCACATCCAGACCGTCCAGCCGGGCCTTGCCGGCCGTCGGCTGCAGCAGCCCGCAAAGCATGCGAATCACCGTGGATTTGCCTGACCCGTTGGGGCCCAGAAAGCCGAAGATGTCGCCGCGCGAAATCTCCAGGCTGACATCCTGGACCGCGGTGAGATCGCCGAATGTTTTGGTGAGCCTCTCAGCCTTGATAACGGTGTCCATCTTTTCGGTGTACTCGTTAATCGTGTATTCGTTAATCGCTACCAGATATTCCCATTAACCAATAACGAGTAACGGGTATTCCTAACTAGACGTTTTAGGGATGAAGACGTCGGCGTTCATCCCGGGCCGCAAGAGCCGATCCGGGTCCTCGATGACGACCTCGGTCTGAAAAACCTGCAGCACCCGCTCCTCCGTAGTCTGCACGTTGCGCGGGGTGAACTCCGCCTGACGGTTTACCCGGCGCACGGTGCCGGAGAAATTTTTCTGCGGAAAGGAATCCACGCGAATCTTTACTTTCAACCCCGGCTGGACGTATCCCAGCCTCTTCTCCGGCAGATAGGCCCGCACCCACAGGTCATTGGTCCGGAGCAGGGTGGCCACGGGTTTGCCCGCGCCGACAAGATCCCCCGGCTCCAGGTCCAAGACTTCCACCACCGCATCTACCGGCGCGCGGATAACGGTTTCATCGAGCTGGGTTTTTAAGATCTCTACTCTGGCCCGAGCCATCTCCACGCTCGCGCGCGCCTGGGACACCTCCTCATGGCGCGTTCCGGCCAGGAGGAGATCGTGCCGTTCTTTCGCGGATTTCATTCTTTGCTCCGCTTCTTCCGCTTTGGCCTTGGCGTCATCGTAATCCTGGTGGGAGATCAATTCGCGCTCGATGAGATCTCCCATGCGCCGCCGGAACCTCTCCGCATTCTCATGTTGCACCTTGCCGGCGAGCCAATCCGCCTTTGCCTGATCGATCTCCTCTTTTCTGTAGCCCGCCACGAGTTCCGCAAGTTTGGCCTCGGCCTGCTTCAACGACGCCCGTGACTCCGCCAGGGAAGCATTTAACTCGTACGGCTCAAGCAGCACAAGGATATCCCCCGCCTTCACCCCCTGCCCCTCTTTTGCCGCTACCTTGAGGACGCGCCCCCCAATCTTCGATCCGACATGGATATCGTCGGCTTCCACGACGCCCGATAGGACCAATTCGCCCCCAACCTCAAGGGTACTCCAGACCCCGTAGCCCGCGGCTATCAGGAGGCCTAAGATTCCGATATAAATGATGAACTTATTCCTCGACATAACCACCGTTGCGCCACTTACGCCCCGGCCCATCGCACGGACCTGGCTTTTTACTCTAAAGAAGTCCACGCACATTGGCAACAGCAGGCTAGCGTGAAATCGAGCTATTGACATTCCGGATAATAGGAGCATCCATCCTGTCCTTCGGGGACAGGGAACCTTGTGCCGGGGGCCCGGAGGATCGCGATAACCCTCGGCAGTCCTCCGGTTAAAGAACACGGCGCGCGGTGCGTAGTTGACAGCCCGGGAGATAACTGCTAGATAATGAACCTATGTTTAGTTTACTGAACCAATATTCACCACTCCCGGCTTGCTTGGCCCGCAACGGGCCCGGTCCGACGCCGCGTCGGCTGAGGGTTCGTATTGGACAAGGACTTTCAATGAGGTGGGCAAATGTATAGAGAAAAGAATTTCGAGTCGCTCCCATCGCAGCAAGCTGCAGGCACTTTCCCCGCATCCGGGGGGTCGAGCTGGGCCCAGTCCGGCCCGGGCGCCGAAGAGAGGGCCTTTTCTCTTTTCGAGCCGGATATCCTTCTTCCAACCCAGTATTTTGCCACCACAAAGAGGAAAGATCATCTGGAGCCTGAGAAGAAACTCATGCTGGCAGTCCTGGAGGACGCCGTCTGGTGTTTTCAACATAGCTTCCTGGCGCGGGACAAAAGAAGAAAAGTCATGTTTAGCGAGGCTGAAGAGTGGATTATGGAGGAGGACGGCGATTCGCTGTTTTCCTTTGAGAGCATCTGCGAGGTGTTGGGTTTAAACCCGAAGTATGTGCGTGAAGGGTTAATGCGCTGGCAGGAAAAGGAGTTTGCCAAGCGACCCAGAGCCCGAATCTACCGCTTGGGTCATAGAGACGAACGAAAGAAGGCTAAAGCGCCTAAACCTACCGTCATTGGGCATAAGTTCCTAAAAGCGGCGGGTTTTTAAATTGTTCATCAATGAGGTTATTTATTAAGGAGGCGATTTAAATGAAAGACGTTAAGAAAACAAGGATCGGTATCCGCGCGCTCATATCTGTGGGCCTGATCGCCCTTCTCCTGGTGCTCGTGGGCTTAAACGGGGACGAGCGCTTCAGCCATAACCAGCTAATGGACCCTTGGGCGGCCGCCACCGAGGCGCATGCGGCCAGCGCAGTCGCAAACCCCTCGGCGTTGCCTGATTTTGTCACGCTGGCAAAAAAACTAAGGCCCGTGGTCGTTAATATCTCCACCACTCAGGTCGCTGAACGATCTGAAGGTCCTGCCGGCCCTTTCCAGGAGGGGGATCCTAGGGGGGATTTTTGGCGCAGGTTCTTTGGCGGGCCGATTCCGCGGGGGCCGCAGCGGCAGAAGAGCCTGGGCTCGGGATTTATCATAGACCGTGACGGCTCGATCCTGACGAACAACCACGTGGTCGAGAACGCGGAGAAGATCGTCGTCAGGCTGGCAGACGAGAGGGAATTTGAGGCCAAGGTAATCGGCAAAGATTCTAAAACCGATATCGCCGTGATCAAGATCGATGCCAGGGGGAATTTTCCCGTGCCTCCTTTGGGGGACTCAGACCAACTCGAGGTAGGCGAATGGGTAATGGCCATTGGCAACCCTTTCGGGTTGGACAACACGGTGACCGCAGGGATCGTCAGCGCCAAGGGCAGACACATCGGCGCAGGGCCTTATGACAATTTTATCCAGACCGATGCCTCCATCAATCCAGGGAATTCCGGCGGACCACTGATCAACCTGCGCGGTGAGGTGGTAGGGATCAACACCGCGATCTTCAGCCAAAGCGGGGGAAATATCGGGATCGGCTTTGCGACCCCAATTAACCTGGCCAAGGAGGTCTTGCTCCAGCTCAAGAGCAAAGGAAAGGTAACCAGAGGTTGGTTGGGGGTTGTGATCCAGAGGGTGACTCCGGAGATTGCAGAGTCGCTCGGGCTGGACAAGGCGCAGGGCGGCCTGGTGGCCAAGCTCTCGAAGGATGGCCCGGCGGAGCGTGCAGGGGTTAAGATAGGGGATGTGATTGTGGAGTTTGACGGGAAAGAGATCAAGGAGTCGAATGATCTGCCTATTATCGTGGCGCGCACGTCCGTGGACAAGAAGGTCCGGGTGAAGCTGCTTAGGGACAAGAAGGAAGTAACGCTGACGGTTGCGGTTGGGGAGCTTAAGGAGGAGGTGGTGGTGGCGTCGGCTAAGGAAAAGGGGGAGTTCGGCTTTACGGTTCAGACAATAACACCGCAAATTGCGGAGAGCCTGGGGTTGGAGCGAGCGGAGGGGGTGGTGATTACGGCGGTGGAGCCTGACAGCCCGGGAGGCGAAGCAGGGCTGCGGCGCGGAGATGTTATTTTGGAGATTGATCGCAAGCCGGTTCGCAACCTTGCGGACTATCGCAAGGCCCTGGGGGAGAGCAAAAAAGGCAAGGGAAGCCTCTTCCTGGTGCGCCGAGGAGAGAGTACGCTCTTTCTGGCCCTGAAATCTTCTCGATAGTATTGCAGAAAGTGTCCCGACCTCGACTAGAGGGCCGAGTGGATTCACCACGGCCCTCTTTTTGTTGTTGCATCTCACCCAAGGTGATAATTTCCCCGGTGGAATTCTTTAATGTCGGATAACGAAAATACCGAATCCACAACGCAGCCGCAGACACCAGCGCCGTGAGGAGAAAAAGCCTTTACCGCGGTTACGGCTCAATTCCTTGAGCGCGAAACCATTCGATGGTCCGCCTCAAGCCGTCTTCCAACGATATCTGCGGAGTGACACCCAAGATCTCACGCATCCTGCTGTTGTCCGGCACCCGGCGCGGGATATCTTCATAGCTGTCGCCGTAAATCGACTTTTGTGGAACAAAGGTCACGGAAGAAGTAGATCCGGAAAGAGCGATCATCAACTCCGCGAGCTCCTTTATACTCACCTCTTTGTCCGACCCGATATTGATAATGCCGCCTACGGCCTCCTCTTTGAGGCCTGCGGCCACTGTCGCTCGGATCGCATCGTCCACGTAGGTAAAAGATCGAGTTTGCCTGCCATCCCCGATTACCGTCAAAGGCTCTCCCCGCAGGAGTTGTCCCAGGAAGATGGTGATGACCCTGCCGACATCCATGCGGTCCAGGCGCGGGCCGTAGACATTGAAATATCGGAGCACGACCACCGGCAGTCCGATCTTATGGAAGGCAAAACAGAAATGCTCGCCAACCGCCTTTGAGGTCGAATAACACCAGCGATCGATCCGCGTCGAACCCAGGACCCGGTCCCCGTCCTCGCGGAATGGGACGCTGCTGCTCTTGCCGTAAACCTCCGAAGTGGAGCTGAAAATCACTTTTTTCTGCGCCTTAAAGGCCAGCGTAAGGACGCTTTGAGTGCCGTTGACGTTGACGTTGAGAACCTGGTAAGGATCGCCCACGTAATGCTCTACGCCGACCACCGCAGCCAGGTGATAGACCACATCGCACCAGGTAATGAGCCCCTCAAGAATCTCCCGGTTAAAAATGGAATCACGCACGTAGCGGAACCGGGAATTTCCTAACAGGTGGCGCACCTTAAGATCGCCGGCCGTGTCGAGAATCGCAACCTCATCTCCCCTGGCAAGAAGCGCATCCGCCAGATGGGAGCCCAAAAAGCCGGCGCCGCCCGTAATCAAAACTCGCCTCACATAGCCTCCTTTGCCGGCGGATTCGCGAAACCGGGGCTGATAGCGGGACGCTCTTCCCGTCGCAAACGCAACTCCGTCGGGTTACCTTTATTGGACAACAAAACGTCATAGTCTGTTTGGGCTACCAGGTAAAATTGCCGGCCGGATTGGGCCAGCAATTTAGAATACCTTGCCCGGGAAGTAACCATGTAGACCGTGAACGGGCCATTCCACTTCTGCCAGAACTCCGCGTCCTCGATCATCCAACCGCTCACATCCTCCACCCGGGCGCCAAAATCCAGCTCCCCTTTCCAACCCACCACGGTGATGCGGCGCTGCAGATACACAGGCAAATCCTGGTAATATGTTTGGTAGCTAACAACTTCGTTCCCCGGCCGCAACCGGTGCTGTAGCGCGACCGCCAGCTCCTTGACCGACCGGCGCTGATTAAAGAGCATCAAACTGCTATTCAGAACCATCAGGAACAGAACTGAAGTCAATGTCAGCGCCGAAAACCCGCCGCGGAAACCGCCGTATCTCCCTAAAATGAGGGTTGCAAGCGAGCCAAACGTCAATAGGGAAGTCAGAGTGTATACGCTCAGGGTGAACCTGGCCACGTCGGAATATCCCTTCAGATAACGCTGACCCGGCATCAAGGCCGCGGCCACTAGCATAGAGCTCATGATGAAAAAAATCCAATAGCCTGATGGAATGCCCGGCAGATGACGCCCATCCCAAGCCGCCGCAAGGTAGCGACCGATCAGAATCGCCAGCGGCGGAAATATGGGCAGAATATAAGGGATCAATTTGGAGCTGGAGGCGGAGAAAAAAACCAAGACCAGTCCCGCCCACAGGATCAGAAATAACGCCTCTTTATGTTGTCGGCGCCGGCGCCAGGACAATGGCAGGTTATGCCGGATCGCCTGAATCAAAAAGACCGTCCAGGGAAACATCCCAAGCAGCAGCACCGGAATAAAAATCCACCACTGGCGCAGGGGACCGCGACGCTTAGTCAGGAAGCGCTGAAAATGTTCATGGACGATATAGAAATTCAAAAACTCCGGGTTGGCTTGCGCAACCAGGATGTGCCAGGGCAAAGTGACCAGCAGAAAGATGGCAATGCCGGAGGGTAGGTACATCTTCTTTAAAAGGGACCACTCACCCATAAGCGCTATCCAGAGGCCGATCACCATACCGGGAATAACGATCCCGATTAACCCCTTGGTCAAGGTTGCCAAGGCCGCAAAAATGTAGAAGGCCCATAGGATGAGACGGCGCCTGGTCCCCACGGGCTCGCCCGTGCCAACTATAAAGGCCAGAAGGGCACAGGTAAGCAAGATCGATACGGACATGTCCAGGGTGATAATCCGGCCCATCGCAAAGTAGAGAAGGCTGGTCGCCAAAATGACCGATGCAAGCAGGCCGCTCTTTTGCCCGAACAATTTTCTCCCCCCGGTATAGACTGCGAGGCAACCGAACAAGGCAAATATCGCGGTCCACAGGCGCAGAGACCATTCGCTCAGGCCGAAGAGTTGAATGGATAGGCTTTGCAGCCAGTAGAAAAGCGGGGGTTTTTCAAAATACTTAACACCGTTCAGACGCGGAGTAAGGTAATCGCCCGAAGCCACCATTTCGCGCGGGATTTCCGAGTAACGGCCCTCGTCAGGCGACCATAACGGACGCTCGCCGAGTTTGAAGCCAAACAGCAGCCCCAGAAATAACGTCAGCAACAGGAGATCTCTTCCCCAATGAGCACGGTCCGCCATTCCTTATTTCCTCATGCCCTCGACTGGTCCCACTTCCATGCCCACTTTAGTAAGGAATCCGGCGGAAGTCTCAAAAGGCCTGGAATTCCTTTCCCTCCCGATCCTCGATCTCTAACTGGATCGTGGTATGTTCGATGGAAAACCGGCTCTTTAGCTTATCCTCTATCCGATCCAGGATCGTGTGCGGGTTTCCGTCCGGGGCAATCACTGCATGCGCGCTCAGGGTGAAAACGCCGGAGGTTACAGCCCAGACGTGGAGATCATGGACCTTGATAACGCCGTGGATTTGTTCCAGGGCCCTTTGGACCTCTTCGACGTCGATCCCCTTGGGAACCGACTGCATCAGGATATCAATGGACTCTTTGACGAGATCCCAGGATGTATAAAGTATCAGCAAACCGATAAGGACGCTGATCAGCGGATCGGCCAAATACCATCCGGTGGCCAGCATGACGAGCCCGGCAGCCACGGCGCCCACGGATCCAATGGTATCGCCCAAGACATGGAGGAAAGCCCCGTGCATGTTCAGACTCCTATGGTCGGAGCCGTAGAGAATCGTCCCGGCAATCACATTCACCATCAGACCTATGGAGGCTATGAAGAGCATCCCCAGGCTGTGAACTTCCGGCGGATCGAGAAAACGTCTGTAGGCCTCGTTGAAGATAACGCCGACGACGAGCCAGAGGGTAAGCCCGTTGATGAGGGCGGCCAGGATTTCCATGCGGTGGTAACCGTATGTCCTCTTTGCTGTCGCCGGACGCCTAGCCATCTGAAAGGCAAAAAGACTCAGGCCCAAGGCCGCTATATCGGAAAACATGTGCCCGGCATCGGAAAGCAGCGCCAGACTGTTGGTCAGGATTCCGCCCAGGAGCTCGGCGAAAAAATAGATAGCGGTGATAGCCAAGACCCAAGTTAAACGCTTGGTCTCATTGGTTCTCTCCATTGCGGATACCATTATCTTATGACCACCCTCACTCCTATTTTCCATCCCGGAGAAGAGGCCTTAAGTCGCGGCGCAACCGCGCCGTCGCCTCCCCGTCGGTCCCCGGCGCGTCAAATTTTTCCCGGAATCTTTGCATGACATTATTTAAAAAACATGTTAAGAAGGCCTCTATGAAACTCCGCGTCCTCGGCTGCTCCGGAGGTCAGATTCCAGGTTACAACCTTTCCTCCTTCTTAATCAATGATTCCTTGCTCGTCGACGCCGGCTCGGCGACTTCAGTGCTGGGATTCAAAGCGCAGCAGAAAATCAAAAACATCCTGATCACCCACATTCATCTGGATCACGTCATGGGACTTGCAACTATGGCGGACAATCTCTACGGCAACTGTGCGTCCACCATCAACGTCTGGGGCATTAATGACGTCGTTTCCGGTCTCAAGTCATCCCTGTTCAACGACACCATATGGCCCGATTTTACTCAGATCACCGGGGAGAGCCAGGGTTGGCCGGTCCTGAGTTTCCAAAGCATTCCAGAAGAAAAACCCATGCCCATCGGCAACTCAACGGTAACGGCGGTGCGGGTCAACCACATTGTTCCCAGCGTAGCCTTTTTTATCGAGAATTCCAAAAAGACCTTACTGGTTGTAGGAGACACCGGGCCCACGGAAAAGGTCTGGCTTATGGCCCGGCGGAAAAAGAACCTCAGCGCGGTGGTACTGGAGGCTTCCTTTCCCAACAGGCTGCAGGATATTGCCGAAATGAGCCGACATCTCACACCTCGAATGCTGGCCCAGGAGGTCGACAAACTCAGAAAGCCCTCCGTTCCTATTTTGGTGACCCATCTCAAGCCCCAGTTCCGCAACGAGATCATCGCAGAGCTGAAAAGGCTTAAGCATTACCATTTAAGGATATTAAAACAAGGCGACACGCTGGTCTTTTAACCTCCCCGTCGGGGGCTATCCGCCGGTCGCTTTCTTCTTCAGCAAAAAATAGACCTTGCCGTTGGTTTTCATCACCCCTGCTGCCATCCCCGCCTCATGGCCGCTGCCAAAATAGAGATCCACCCGTCTCGGGCCTCGTATGGCGCTCCCCGTATCCTGGTTCAGGACAAAGCGGGAAAAAGACTGCCACCCTGTCAGGTTCCCAGTGGCATCGAGGACCGGCTTCCGCGAGACGACGAAGGCCAAAGCCCCCTTTGGAAAAAGGCGCGAGTCGGTAGCGATGGAACGGCCGGGAGTCAGAGGGACCTCCAGGCTACCTAAAGGGCCATTGTCGACAAAACGAAAAAAAACATAACTCTCGTTTTGGGCGAATAAAGCGTCCCGCTCTTCGGGGTGCTCCATCAGGTAGCGGCGCAAACGCTGCATCGAGATCTCCTGCTCAGGAATTTTTCCGCTACCGATGAGGAGCCTCCCGATGGCTTTATACTGCCTGCCATTGGAGGCGGCGTAATTCAGCTGGACTTGCCGGCCATCCTCCAGCCGCATGATCCCCGACCCCTGGATATGAAGAAAAAAGAGATCCACCGGATCTTTGACCCAGGCGATCTCATACCCCTTCCCCTTCAGACGACCCAAGGCATCGATTTCATAGCGTGATGGATAAGGGACCAGGCGGTTTTCCTCCAGCCTTCCTACGACCTTCTCGCCGCGAAGCTCGGGCAGAACGCTGCCCGGTTCCATCTCTACAAGGTCATCCGGCCTCCGGTAAATCGGATAGCGGTATTCCGCCGTCTCCGTCAGGCGTCCTTCTATCAGGGGCCGATAATACCCGGTAAAAAGCGCTTCTCCCTCTGCCGCATCGCTCATCGGATACAGCTCAAAACGAGAGCGGATCTCCGCGTTCCATTTATCCGGCTGATCCCAAAGGTCCAACAGGCTCAAGAAAGCGATCAAGGACTCCTTAACCTCTGCGGCGGTAATTTTCCTCGGCTGCTCTCCGACGGAACGATCCGGAGGAAGCTTCGCAAGGAATTCCAGGCTGCGCTGAACGGCGCCCCGGAGCGATTCCCTATCCATGTCGTCCCTGAAGGAGGGGAAGTCGCCCTCCCGGTTTTGGCCGTTTCCCCCCGGCGCGGAGAAAAGAACAGAGAAAAAAAGGAGGAACGCTATTAAAAGCCTCATCGCGGCTTGAACCTCAGAGCGGTTTCATGCAAACTTCTTATCATTGAGTCCTAAAGAATTTAAGAAGGAGGCCATCCGGGTTCTGGAGCGGCTCCCCGAGGAGTTTCGCAGCCGTCTGCACAATGTGGAGATCGTGATCGAGGAAAAACCAAAAAAAAGTCATCTCAAGGCCATGGGTCTCGATCCTCAGACGGATACGCTCTACGGCCTCTACGAAGGCACTCCCCTCTCCGAACGCTCCGCACTCCAGCCGCCGCTCCTGCCCGACAAGATCACTCTCTTCTCCGAGCCACTGCTGCGCGATTTTTCCAATCCCCTTGAGATCCGAAACCAGATCCGCCTCACCCTCCTGCACGAGATCGCTCACTACTTCGGCATGGACGAAGAGGAGATCGAGGATCTGGGCTATTAAAGCAGTTTTTAGCCTTTGACCCGATCAAGCGCAAGCCTAGCACGGAACCATGCCAAAGAAGCCTTTCTACCGAGGGAACGACTCTACAGCAAGCCTCCTGGCAAGAGATTCAAAATATTCCTCAAGGTCCTTAAGAGAAACGGCGGCGATCATAAAGTCAGGGACTTTTGACAACTTGACCTCGGACAAGAGGTAAGCCAGCATCGCCTGCGAAACCCCTGCGTCCTTCCGTTGGGCTAACTCAATATAGTTTTCCAACGGATATCCGGCGCGTGCGAGGAAATAGAGGTCGATATAATCTTTGATCTCCGCCCGGCTGACAACGGTGCAAATCTTATTGGCAGTGATATCATCCAATGTGTCCACCAGGATCCCCTCGAATCTGTTCTTTTCCTCGGATATCTGCGGGACTACCTCTCTAACAAAGTCCACAATCACCGATTCCCCCTTCCGGGAGAGCCTGTAACGATGGAACTGAGGCGCCGTCTGGAGCGAAGCGACCGACGCAGTTAACCTTGTCGCGGTGTCGGCCACATATAGAGGCACTCGGTCGAAGGCATCACTGTCCAAGGTGAACAGATCGAGGTCTTGGGAATAGCGGTGTTGAAGATAAAAGGCACTGAGGGCGGTTCCCCCGGTTAAGAAAAAAGGCGGCGCACCCTGAAAAAAAAGAGACAAAAACTCCCACTGCAGGGCGGAGAGGACATCTTTAGGCGATAAGGCCATGTGTATGCCATATGGTATAAAAAAATTCCCAGAACCTTTTCCTTCGTCCCAGTCTCCAGCGGAGCTTTTCCCAGTGAGAGGCTAGAAAGGCCGGGGAAAAATAATCCCAGACTTCCTCAAACCGTGCTTCTCTTAGGATCTTAGCCGCGTA
>MGRY01000008.1:0-633 GCA_001799045.1 Deltaproteobacteria bacterium RIFCSPLOWO2_02_56_12
GATGAAGGGCTTGATGGAATCGTAGGATCCGGCCCGGCCGTCTACTTCCTTGCGTTCAATGGCGAGCATCACGTCGGCGCTCGAGGAATAGCCCGGAACGAGCTTAAAATTCAGGCCGGTAAATTCTTTCAGGATTGAAGGGAAGTCATGCGTCGAGCTTCCGGGGCCGGTGGTGCCGATGACAATCTCCTTGGCCTTGCGCATGTCATCCACGGTCTTGTATGGCAGATCACTGCGGATCACCATGATGACCGCATCGCTCGCCAGGCTGCCAAGCCAGGCGAATTTGGTAAGGTCGAACTTGACGCCCTCCACCTTGGTAAGTTGGGCTGTGGCCAACGCATTGTTAAAGGTACCGATGGTAAGACCGTCGGGTTTAGCAACGCTATAGATGTGATTGGCGCCGATAATACTGTTGGCGCCGGGCATATTTTGAATCACCACGGTGGGGTTTCCGGGGAGATGCTTGGGCAAATATTTGGCCAGCAGGCGGGCGTAGCGGTCGTAGCCGCCGCCGGGTTTATAGCCCACAACGATCGTCAGAGTTTTCCCCTCATAGTAAGAGGCCCCCAGGGCAAAAACAGGCGCCCCAAGGAGAAAAATAACCAACGGAAAAATCCACAACGCCCATGG
>MGRY01000008.1:644-11696 GCA_001799045.1 Deltaproteobacteria bacterium RIFCSPLOWO2_02_56_12
GAAAAATCCACAACGCCCATGGGATGGAGTTGTGTTGTCTCCTTTGTCCTTTGCCTGCTCTCCTGAACTTGAATCGTGCCATATTTACCTCCTTATTATTATTTCTTATTTTACTTGTGGAACAGATCTCCATTCAATACACCATATCTACAAGCAATCAAGGCTTCCAGCCGCTCGCCTTTAGCTCTCCACCTGCCTTACGGACAAAGCTTAAATCAAAGGATCTTTCTAATCAATGACACCTTCTGCTACTAATTCCTGGTATTCCTTTTCCGAAAGGCCTAAAAGCTCCTGATAAAAATAGCCGTTGTGCTCGCCGAGCAGAGGGTCGCGTCGCTCCGGACCGGATGGAGTCCTGGTGAGAAAGAAGGGCGGCCGCTGGTAGTGCATCTTGCCGATCTCCGGGTGTTCCAGCTCGACCCACTGCTTACGGTGCTTGAGTTGAGGATCGCTGTAAATGTCTCTCATGGTGTTGACGATCCCGGCTCGGATACCTGAGGCCTGGAGCTTTTCCGTGATCTCTCGTG
Source organism: Deltaproteobacteria bacterium RIFCSPLOWO2_02_56_12 (assembly GCA_001799045.1). Taxonomy (GTDB): domain Bacteria; phylum Desulfobacterota; class Binatia; order UBA9968; family UBA9968; genus UBA9968. The sequence goes on from MGRY01000008.1 coordinate 1,172, forward strand.
CAGTAAAACCAGTCGTCCAGGCGCCGATTTTTTGATCCAGCTCATCTTCATGCTCCTTGCGCGACTGGAGCGTGGCAAAGCGGCTCTCTTTTGTCCAGGCGGGATTCCCCATCGCCCGGCAGAGAGATTCCCAGTCCGACTCGGATGACGCACTGATGACGCACCAGCTGTCATCACCCTTACATGGATAGGCTCCATGCGGCGCCGCCGCCGGATCACGGTTGCCGTTTCGGCTGGCGACCTTGCCGTTGATTTTATAATCCAAGAGGATAGGGGCCATGAACTGGAGGCCTGTCTCGTATTGTGCAGTATCGATATGGGTCCCCTTACCGGTTCTCTCTCGATAATCGAGCGCCGCGAGGATGGCGACAGCGCCGTAAGCGACAGCGATGTAATCGATATAAGGTCCGTAGAGAATCTGGGGTGGGCCGTCAGGATAGCCGGTGAGGTGGGTAAACCCCGCCAGGGAGGAGAGCTGGGATCCGAATCCGGCATGGTGTGCATGCGGCCCGCTCTGTCCGAGATTGGAGCTGCTCAGCATGATAAGGTCCGGCTTGATTTTTCTCAGGGCCTCATAGTCCAACCCCAGCCGTTTCATCGTTCCAGGGCTAAAGTTTTCGATTACCACATCGGACCAGGCGACTATCCTTTTGGCCAGATCAGTGGCCTTAGGCGCTTTCTTGAGATTTAAAGTGATGTCCAGTTTGTCGTTGTTGCAAAGGGCGAAGAGGCCGGAGCGGTTCAACCCATGAATGTTATCCTTGTATGGAGGATAGTGGGCGCGGAAGCCGTCCGGACGGACCTTTGACTCGATGTGGACAACCGTCGCGCCGTGGTCGACGAGATGCTTTCCGACGACAGGCCCGGCGGCGTAGGCAGCGAATTCAACGACCTTTATTCCTTCTAGGGGACGCATGATTTTGTTATTTGGTTATTGGTGTATTCGTTAATCGGGAGGCGGGCCGGAGGCCGATTAACCAATAACTAGTAACTAATAACCAAACTCAGATGGCTCCCTCCTGCTTCAACTTTTCCACTTCTTCCCCCTTCATGCCTAACTCCCCACAATAGACTTCTTCATTGTGTTCGCCGATCAGTGGCGCCCGACGCCAGATTTTGCAAGGGCCTTCGGAAAACTTGGCAAAGCCGCCGGGATAGAGGATGGAGGTTCCCAATTCGGGGTGGTCTATGCTTTGCCAGAATTTGCGGAACTCAAGCTGGGGATCCTGGAAGATCTCCTCTACGCTTGCTACCGGGTAGCCGAGCATCTCCCTTTTGATCACTTCCTCGAAAAACTCCTTCTTGGCGACGTCCTGGAAAAACCGGGAGATCGGCTCCTCCATCCGGTCTATCTCTTCCTGTGTGACTGCGGCGATGTTAAAGCTCTTCCACTCTTTCTTTTTGAGAAATTCCGGCGCCATCCCCTTACTGTCCATCCATTCTACCAGGGCCTGGTTGGTCTTCCTTCCGGCTTCACCGCCGTAGATGATGAAATTGAGATAACCGTCTTTGCAGGGCCAGAAAACGCGCATTTTGGCGCCGGTAATACTCCGGCCGGTCATAAAGGAGCCGGCCCTTTTTTCCAGGTGGCGGTTCAGATCCCAAAAGGTATGGGCGTGGGAAAAGGCCCAGAGCATACAGGCCTGAGCCGAGACATCCACTTGCTGTCCCTCACCGGTGCGCTGGCGGTGGAGGTGAGCGACGAGCGTGCCTACCGAGGCGTAGGAAGCGGTCCATTGGTAGGATTGAGGAAAGGTGATCCGTAAAGGCGCGCGTTCCGGATCGCCGGTTAGCGACATACAACCGCTCATCGCCATGATCTCGATGTCCGAGGCCCTGAACCGGCTGTATGGTCCGCTCTGACCAAAAGGGGTGATCGAGGTATGAACCAGACGCGGATTGATCCGGCTTAAGGCAGCATAGCCTAGATCGAGCCGGTCCAAGTAGCCGGGGATAAAGGACTCGATTAAGAAATCTGCCCGGGCCACCAATCGGGCAAACAGTTCCCGGCCCCGGGCGGACTCCAGGTTTAGGGTGATGCCACGCTTGTTATTGTTGAAGCCGAACCAGTAAAGGCTCTTCTCCGGGTCAGATTGGTTGCGAAAAAAAGGGCCGATTTTTCTTGCCGGATCGCCGCCAGGTTTCTCGATCTTGATGACGTCAGCGCCGAGGTCGCCGAGGACCTTGCCGCAGAGAAACCCCAGCTCGTCGGTGAGATCCAGGATGCGATAGGGAGAAAGGAATCCGGCGCGGGGTTTCATTGGAAGCTATCGTGAATGGCAAAATGGCGAATAGCCAATGGCGAATGGTGGGAGGGACTATTCACTATTTACTATTTGCTATCTACCGGTCCGGGCCAAAGAGTGGACCCAACCTCTCATCCGGGATTTCGCGTTCTGAATATCTTTGTCGCTGAAGAATTTTTTGAGGTCGACTCGATCGACCGGATAGACCGGGCGCATAAAGTCGTTCTCGTAGCCGAAGGGAACGGTGGCGTCGATGCCCATGCCGCCCTCAAACGTAGTGTTGGAGGCGGTCCACTCCTTTTCCCCGGCCGTCATTCGCTCGGCCGGCATAAAGGTTTGGCCGCGTCCGCCCGGGAGCGGGTTGATGATGTCGGTTTTTGGATTCACGCGGGTGGTGAGACACCACATCACGTCGTCCATGTCATAGGGATCGGTGTCCTCACTGACGGCGATGACGAGGCGCGAGCCCTGGGAGGTCGCAAGGATCGCCGCCATGAAGTTACGCTGCCAGCCTTCGTCGATCTTGTTGCGTTTCTTGACATGAATAATCGCCCCTCCCCAATCGGTCATGCAGTAGGGAATGTTGACATCGATGATGATGCCCGGCTGCATCCGTTCGCATAACTCAAACATGGCAGCCTCTCTCACCGTAGTGTCGATGTTGTGATCGTCAAGGGTGTGGACGCCCAGTGGAAAAATAATCGGTTTGGATTCGCGTCTACGCGTGGTCACCGCGGTGACATGGAAAGTCGGCGCTTTGTAAGCCTTGCCCATGTAGCCGGCCCACTCGGGGTGGAAGTGGTAGCGGCCTTGAACTCCCGCTTTCTCGGATTCCGCCGTCTCAAAGCGGCGATCGCGTGGATTGACGTAGCCTTCCAGGACAACTTCGGCATCAGCGACCGACAAAGCATCTACCGTGCGCGCTTTGACCAACCGCACAGGAGCGCCCTGGACGGCGCCCGCCATACCGACTTCGTCACAGCCCTGGGGTAAGATAACGTAATCGAAGCCGGCGCCGGCCAGCAGCGTGCAAGACGGCGGCAAGCCGAAGTTCATCGTAATAGGAATAGGTTTGTTCTCTTTGTAATATTTCGTGACCACCTGCCACATGTGCGAGCCGGGGGAGATTTGGAATGTCCCGACGTTGCCCCAGCGGAAGTTCATCCGGTTGTAGCCGAGGTCCGTGCCGCCGCCGAAATAGTGACCGGAGATCAGCCTGTTGCCGGAGCCGACGGTCAGTTCAGGCTCTATATCCGTGTGCCGGATCGGCACCACGAATTCGTTGGCATCGCTCGGCTTTTCGAGCACTTCCTCCTGAACCGGCGCATCCTTTTGATCGATGATGACGGGCGGGATCGGATGCGTAATGGCATAGGCCAGTTTTCTGGTGCGGTCGGCGTGGTCTTTCCAACCAAACATCTTGTTGATGACGTTCATGTCGCCGAATAAGTTCGTGACACAGCGATGGTGCGGCTTGCCTTTGATATTGTTGAAAAGAATCGGGCAGCCGCCGTCCAATTGCTTCTGAATTCCGGTTATTTCAAGGTCGGGATTAACCTCTTTGTCGCTCTCGATCAGGTCGCCCTCTGATTTAAGCCATTCCAGAGTACCGCGCAGATCCGTTTTTTTCTCCGCTCCGGCGCCAGTAGTTTTTGCAACTGCCTTACTCATATATCTCCTCCGATGAATGGGAATTGGCCGTGTGGTACGTGTTAATTATGAGGGCTCTGTCAGGGACAAAAATCATTATCCCCCCCCTCCCGGCCGGCAATCTCCAAGCGACGGACCAAGGCGAAAAGGGGAGAGAGTAAACTGCCCCGATTAATTTTGATTGCAAAATTTTCTATATGATATCGCGTCAAAAGTCAAACTCCGCGACGGCATCAGTTCGCAAAAAAACCCTCTAAAACATTTGTCTTGTAATATGATAGAGCAGGCCGTAAAAAGAGAGAAAAACGCGAAAGGGGTAACCCAAGTGGAGTGGAAAGACACGCGTCAGTTCATCGACGCCCTCGCGCGCACGGGAGATTTGACCGTTGTGGAAAAAGAAGTTCACTGGGATCTCGAGATCGGGGCGATCGGACGCCTGGCCTGCGAAAGGCAAGCGCCGGGGTTGTGGTTCAAGCGCATCACGGATTATCCGGGCTGCACCGTCTTCATGAATCCGCTCGCCACGTGGAGGCGCGTCGCGATTGCTCTGGGCTTGGCGGCGGAGAGCTCCGTAAAGAAAATCTACCGGGAATACGAAGAGAGGGAAGGCCGACTCATCCCCCCTGTGACCGTTTCGGACGGACCGTGCAAGGAGATCGTCAAGCGGGCGGACCAGGTAGATCTCTTTGATCTCCCTGCGCCCATGCTTCATGAGGGCGATGGCGGACGCTACATTGGCACCTGGGATTTGGTTGTGTCGCGCGATCCAGCCGCCGGCTGGGTCAACTGGGGTATTTACCGCTTTATGGTCTATGGCGCGCGCCGCCTCACTGGCTTTCCACGGCCCACGAGCCATTTGGGTAAGGTTTTCCTCGACCACTACGTTCCGGCAGCGCGACCGATGCCGATCGCAATTGTCATCGGCGCGGACCCTCTGTGCCACCTGGCAGCTTCCGCCACGTATCGATTGGGCGGAGACGAAGCCATGTTGGCAGGGGGCTTGCGCGGATCGGGGGTTGAGGTCGTTCGCTGCGAAACCAGCGATCTCATGGTTCCCGCCACGGCGGAAATTGTGATTGAAGCTGAAGTGCTGCCCGACGCGGTCGGGTTGGAAGGCCCGTACGGTGAATACCCGGGATATCGCACCGGCGAGATGGGAAACGGCATTCTTTGCCGCGTCAAAGCCGTCACTCATCGCCGCGATCCCATCCTGACGATTGACGCGACCGGCTACATGGACGACAGCGCAACGATCACCTCGATGAGCGGCGCGCTCGCCATCAAGCGACGGCTTGAGCGCCATGGCGTGCCTGTGGTTGATGTCTACGTTCCCCCTGAGGGGGCGGTTCACGCCGCTGTAGTCGCGGTAAGCCGCGGTGGTCCCGAAGTCACGCGCCAAATTCTCGAAATCCTGACTTCGCGGCGAGCGCTGCTGTCGAAGATCTTCGTCGTCGATGGCGATGTCGATCCTTTCGATTTAGGGCGGGTGCTGCATGCCTTCGCCACCAAGTGCCACCCGGTCACCGGCGTTCATGTAGTCCAATACACGGGGCGGGCCAATACGCTGACGCCCTGTTACAGCCAGGAGGAGCGAAAGAGGCAGGCAGGCGGGACGGTTGCCTTTGACTGCACCTGGCCGCCCGGGTGGTCGCGCGAATGGGAGGTGCCGGTGAAGGCAACTTTTGACTCGATCTTCCCGGAAATTTTGCAGCGCAAAGTAACAGCGTCCGGAGGGGAGACATGAGTTCAGGCCGCATCCGACAAATTTGGGAGACCTTCGTGCGCGGTCCGGAACAGCTAAAGGAGGACGCCGAGATTCCTCTGATTATCCGGGATCTGACGCCGGGGCGAAAAAAATACCGGATGCGCCATGTGGTCGCCGTGATCAGCCGCCGACCCGAGACTCTCTCTGACGGTGACACTCTCTGGGTGCGCACGACTGTGGGCGTGCGCCTGGATAGCGCCTGGGCCATAAAGATCGTGCGCGAGCTGCCGCTCGACCTTCCGGGCGTGCCTTATCGCGACGTTTACGAGGCGCTTAGGAAGGCTCAGAAAATGGGTTTTTAGGAATGACAGGGGCGGAACCAAACACCCTGGAGGCCGCCGATTTTGCCGGCTGGTGGGATCTTCATGCGCGGCTTCGACCCGATCAACTTGCCCTTGCCGATAGCGAGATGCGCCTAACGTGGCGGGAGGCGGCGCTGACGGCGCATCGGCTAGGCAGCGCCCTTTTGGCGCTCGATCTTAAACCGAAAGATATCGTGGCCTCCTGGTTGCCCAACTGGATTGAGTCTTACGTCATCCGCGTCGCCTGCGAGCATGCGGGATTGGCCTGGCTGCCCATTCTTGCCAGCCTGCGCGAACATGAAGTCGGCAATATCCTGGAACGCGCGCGCCCGCGCGCCCTGTTCGTCGCCGGTCCGTCGGGCCGCATGAACTTTGCCGAGGCGATCCGCCAAATCAGTGCGCATCTACCCGACCTGAGACACTGCATAGGAGTGCGCTTGAGGGAAGCAGGGAATTTTCTTTTGTGGGATGAGCTGATCTGCCGGGAGGGTGGCCAACATCCCCGATATGGAACAGGCGGCTCGCTCATTCTTCCCACGTCAGGTTCTACCGGCATGCCTAAGTTCGCTTATTTTTCCAATTCCTCCTGGCTGCTGCGAGGCCGCGTCCAGGCCGAGATCCTGCGCCTGCGGCCTGAGGATGTCTTTCTCGCCATGGCGCAGGGGATTGGGCCGAGCATCCCTCCCTTGTTTGCGGCTCCGGTTGCGGGAAGCAGTGTGGTACTCATGGGCCGCGTTGAGGCCGGAGAGATCCTTGATCTGATCGAGCGCGAAAGGGTCACGGTTGTCTGCGCCGTTCCCGCCCAGCTTGCGACGGTTGTTTACCATCGGGCCTGGGAGCCGCAGCGCTGTCGCAGCGTGCGTCTCTGGTACACGACCGGAGCTCCCATGCCTGCGGAATTGGCAGCAAAGATAGAGGCGGAAACCTCCGGGAAAATCCTCAGCGGTTATGGAGGGATGGACTTTGGAGGTTGGGCGGTGCCTTCGCTCGATGATCCGCCGGAAATCCGTCACCGGACCGTGGGACGGCCGCGCGGCGGCACCGAGATCCGGCTGGTCGATGATCAAGGAGGTGATGTCCCTGCGGGCGAAGTCGGGGAGATTTGGGGCAGGGGACCCTGCTGCGCCCTGGGCTACTACAAGGACGAACAGAGCACTCGGGAGAGGTGGACTACAGACGGATGGTTTCGCACCGGAGACCTCGGTTTCGAGGATCGCCACGGCAACCTCGTGATGGTGGGGCGAAAAAAAGAGATCATCCGGCGAGGCGCCCAGACGATAATCCCGGCGGAGCTCGAACAGCTCCTTTTGGGCCATCCAACAATTGTCAAGGCCGCGGTCATTGGTTTGCCGGACCCGGTCATGGAAGAGAGGGTCTGCGCCTGTGTTCTGCTCCGATCCGGGCACTCGTTCTCCTTCGATGAGATGATAGGTTATCTCAAGCAGAAGAGGCTTGCACCGTACAAGTGGCCGGAGCGACTTGAGGTCGTTTCTGATATGCCCCTGCGCGGCGATAAGATAGATAAACAAGCGCTGCGGGATGTGATTCTAAAACAGCGCGACTTTTGAGCCTGCGCGGGACGGCTGCTTAATCTTAGTTGACCGGGGTTCGGCGGCGTCATAAGATAGCCGCCAAACTGCATTATCTATGAAGTGAGTGATGTCGTCTCTCAATAACTTCACGCCCACTGGACCGACACAGAGGGAGGAAACGCTTTCTGTCCATAGCCAAGCGGAATCTCTCCGCGGCGCAACGGAGGCTCCGTTTCGCCGCGCCAAGCCGGCCGCCGCTAGGGAGATGTTGAAAGATGTCGGCCTCAGGGTCGGGTCTATCGTGGCATTGGTGTTCGCCTGGTGGGTCACGAGCCTGTTTTTTCCGCCCACTTTGGTGCCAAGGCCGTGGGATACCTTTGCGGAAGTGAGCGCGATTGTCTCCACGGGAAATTTCTTTATCGAGATGGGCAGCACCCTGCGCCGCGTGCTGGTCGGGTTCGGCATCGCTATGGTGGTCAGCATCCCGCTGGGCATTCTCATGGGAACGCTCAGAAGCCTGGAGAGCTTTTTTGAGCCGCCGGTCATTCTCGGACTTACCATGCCGGGTCTCATCTGGGCTGTTCTCATGATCATGTTTTTCGGCCTGACGGAGACCAGCGCCTATGCGGCGGTGGCCGTGACCATCTTTCCCATGCTCGCCATCAGCATCTGGCAGGGCACCAAGGCGATCGACAAGGATCTCATCGACATGAGCGAGGTCTTTCACGCCAGCGCTTGGTCCAAGGTAGTGGACGTGATCCTCCCCCAGCTGGTGTCGCATCTTCTGGCGGCGATCCGTTACGGTTTAGGTCTGGCCTGGAAAGTAGTCGTGGTGGTGGAGATGTTCGGTTTTAGCAACGGGGTCGGTTATCAGGTTGTGCGTGGTTTTAACGTTTTTTCCATGAAGACCGTGCTCGCCTGGGCCATTACGTTCCTGGTGGTCATGATCGTCATCGAATTTGGTTTCATCGGCTGGCTGGAACGTAGCGTGACGCGCTGGCGTCCGCGGGTCGAGGCCTGGAGACGATAGATGGCCTATGTTCACGTCGAACAGGCCGTGAAGTCCTTTCCTCGGGAAGACGGCACGGACATGCTGGTCCTCGGCGGGGTTTCCTTCGACGCCAAGGAGCGCGGCATCACTTGCCTGCTGGGCCCGTCGGGTTGCGGGAAATCCACCCTGCTCAATGTAATTGCCAGGCTGGAGCGGTTAGATCAAGGGTACGTGGAGATCGTGTCGAATCACGGTGAGTCGGGCACACGGCTCCCCCAGTTAGGGTACGTGTTCCAGGACCCTCGCCTGCTCAACTGGAAAAGGGTAGAGGAGAACCTGATCTTTGCGTTGCGGGGGATGGACGTGCCTCGGAGGCAGTGGGATGAAAGGATCCACACCTATCTCGGCCTGGTCGGTCTTCTTGAGTTCCGCAAGCAGTATCCCCTTTATCTGTCCGGTGGCATGCGTCAGAGAGTGGGACTGGCCCGCGCGCTCGTCATTGAGCCTGATATCCTCCTGATGGATGAGCCATTCAGCAAGCTCGACCAGTTAACCGCGCGAAAATTGCGCGAGGATACCCTCGAGATCTGCGCCCGGCTCCAGCAGACGGCCCTCCTGGTGACGCACGACGTGGAGGAGGCCGCGTATATGGGCGATCGGATCGTGATCTTCTCCGCCCGTCCGGCGCACATCGTGGAGGTTTTGGATAATCCATTTTCTCCCTTAGAAAGGGATCTCGATGATGTCCGCTTCATCCAGTTTAAGAAGCAGCTCTTACAGACGGTGCTGAATTTGGTTAAAGAAAAAGAGGAGGCATGACCATGAAAAGAGAGAAAGAAGGTGGCAGAAGGCAAAGGGCAGTAGGCAGTAGCCTTATTATTATGATCCTCGTCATTTTGGCGGTGGTGCCCCTTTTAGCTTCCGGAGCAGCCGCGGCTGAGTTGCCCACGGTGGAAGTGGGGCTCCCTCAGGATGGGCTTTTTGGCCTGGGAGGCCAGTATATTCTCGACAAGGGACTGGACCGTAAGAATGGCTTCGTCATGAAACCGCGCTGGGCTGGAGTTCCGGAGATCCAGCGTCTGCTCGGAATCAAAGCCATTTCGGTGGGGCTGATGACGCCGGAGGCGGCGCTCCGGGCTAATCTAAATAATATCCCGTTACGCCTCGTTCAACCTTATCAGACGACCCACATGTATGCGCTGGTGCGCAAGGATTCTCCCTATAATTCGGTGGACGACCTCAAAGGAAAGCCGGTGGCCTTGACCTCCGAAGTGACAACGCTCTACAACCTGTTCGACTTCATCATGAGGAAGCGGGGGCTAAACATCGAAAAGGATTTGCAGCTCAAAAAACTGGCCGCGCCGGTGATCATCGCGGTTTTGGAAAAGGGGGAGGTGGAAGCCGGTCTTATCTGGGAGGCCCATGTCTCGCGCCTGTTGACCACCGGGAAATACCGAGTGCTCCTGGGCTTTCGCGATGAGCTGTCGCGGCTGCTCAACGTGAAGGTCATGCCTGTGATCTGGTTAGGAGGTCTGGAGCCTTGGGTGAAGGAGAATGGGCCGATGGTTTCGCGGCTGCGAGCGGCATGGACCGAGGCCTACCGGGGCGTCCAGCAGGATGAAGCGCACTTCCGTAAATACGCCAAGCAATTCTTCGGACTGGAGAAGGCGGAGGATCTGTCTCTGAGTTGGCAGCGCACCAAGATATTCCTGCTTCCGGCTGATTTCACCTGGCCCGACCAGCCCACCCTCAAGGCCCAGAAGAGCTTTCTCAGAGAGGGAATAGAATTGGGCATGTTTCCCAAGGAGGCAGACAAGTTTATTGACCCGATGTTTGTCCCGTAGAATCTGTGGATCAAGGGTTTAAGGGTTCAAGGGATCAGCCCTTCTAAACCCTACTTCGGCAGGAAATCTTCCAGCCGGACGTTTTCCCAGCCCATAGGCTTCAGCCGCTGAAAAGCTTTACGGGCCCCCTCACCGGCGCAGAGGGGGGGCTTGGTAGCATCGATGATCACCTTTCCTCCTACCCGGTGCCAGTAT
>MGRY01000009.1:0-774 GCA_001799045.1 Deltaproteobacteria bacterium RIFCSPLOWO2_02_56_12
CATGGGACGTGGCAACTCCCACACGGTCATTTCACTGATCCGTCTCCGAGGAACTTCTTGTCCCGGAGGATCAGCGTGGCTTTCACGTTGGTATTAATACCAACATATGGAAGGGGCGTCAAATTTCTGGAGGCAGGTCACCTAGCTAGCGTCGAAGCAAAGTCTAAAACTTAACCCCAGGGGTCAGCCCGTTATGTTCGTCTGGGTCGATGCGTACTGTCCCAGGGAAAGCTGCGGCCCGGAGGTTCGAAGTAATTGGAACAACCAGGACCGTTGGCAACGACTGGTTGAAAGGTGTGCTTTGTACGATTAGTGCTGGACGCCGTCCAGCTTGTTCCCGTCCCTCGCTGGTAGGAAAAGAGACCCAGTAGATCTCGCCTTGGCTGACGTTCACGGGCTTTCGTCGAACAACTCAAGGGCTTCGTCACTCAACCGATCCCAATCAGGCAGTTCTTCTTGCAACTCTAGGCTGCGGAAAAAGTGATTTTCATGCTTCGACGGGCTCAGCAGAACGGAAAATCATCCATGATTTCAAGGGCGCCTCCGTTCGCCCTGAGTTCGTCGAAGGGTGAACGGAGAGTGTTTCCGCAGCCTGCTAGAGCTTTTTGAGCTTCTCATAATCTTCCCACACATCCAGGTCAAGGAACGGGCTCTCGTCGCGCCATTCCAAGAAGGCCGCTTCGCTCTTATACGTCTCGATCAATCCGCGGCCTCCCTTGTCGCCAGTAAGTTGAAGAAGCTCGGGGAGTAAATCTCTATGGAAAAGGACTGGAT
>MGRY01000009.1:787-1777 GCA_001799045.1 Deltaproteobacteria bacterium RIFCSPLOWO2_02_56_12
CTGAAAAGTCGGGGCTACGATTAACGCCGCCGTTTTTCTGAAGAGATCGATAAGGCCGTCTATTAAATCGCGCTTAACCAATGGCTGATCGCCGACAAGAAAAAGGGCCGCCTCACTCTGTGGGTTGATCGCCTTCAAGCCGGCAATGACCGAGGTGTTTTGCCCCTCGGAGGCCTTCTCATTGGTGACCCAGCGGAGCTTATCGTCCTTCAGAGATATCCCTTTCTGTATCTCGTTCGCCTCCCGCACAACGCAGACAACCTCATCAAGCTCTGATGAAAGGGCCGCCTCTAAAACCCATTGAAGGACGGGTTTGCCGTTGAGGTTAAGGAGGAGCTTCTGCCGCCCCATTCTCTCCGCCGCACCTGCTGCTAGAATAATGCCCGATATCATCTTCTTTCCTGTTGCCTATTTATTTCGTAATCACTTCTTTAACTGCATTTTTTTGAAGATAGCTCGTAATCACCACTTGCTCTATTCCGCATCCGAGCAGTTTGCGCCCAAGAGCGCTCGCTTTTTTTACTTCCTCTGGACTGTCCGCCTGATTGATAAGCGCGACTTTCCGGCTCTTGGGTGGAATGCCCTTCAAACAACCCTGGGGATTTTCAACCAGACGGAGAATGAGATCATCTGTAACAGGTATTCCCGGCTCCACACCAAGCAAAGCCGCTGCCCGCTCCGCCCTATGGACCCAATCTGGTGTCAGCGGCTGTCCCAAAACTTTGATTCCCATAACCCAAACCGTTAGGTCGCATCCCTCCGGCACTACCGGCTCGTGATCAAGAGGAACTTTAAATGGGCGGGAGGCCGCTCCATCGGCCTCGATCAAAATCCAGTCCATCCCGCCCTTTGTTTTTAGAGTGTCGAACCACTCTAGCGGCAAACCATTTAGTTTCCTCGCGTCATCTAATCCATAGCCTGCGCCAATGATCAACGGCTCTTTAATTCTTGTGAGTTCACTTACCAGGGCTTCAGGATCCTGAGCCAGAA
>MGRY01000009.1:1792-5566 GCA_001799045.1 Deltaproteobacteria bacterium RIFCSPLOWO2_02_56_12
ATCCTGAGCCAGAAAAAGCTTGTGGACATGAGGCTTAGCGGGTTTAAACATCTTGGTAGTGGTAGTGACAAGGACCTTACCCCCTTCCTCCCATAGCTCCTGCGCGAGGTGAAAAAGGGTTGTGGTTTTACCCCCGGCACCGATAAGAGCGAGCATTTCACCTCTTTTAAGGCCAAGGGCCTCCTTCAAAGTCATGACCCAGACGTAACTGTTCCTCCGGGAGTTTGCAAGAAAGCAGTGAAGGCAACAGGCACTAGGCAGTAGGCAGGCACACAAATACCCTTTTTGCTGCTTTCTGCCTTCTGCCTACTATAACTGCTGCCTATTGCCTCTTGCCTAATGCCTGCTTCTTAGCTAACGTCCGGTCATGCCGCGCCGATTCAGCATCGAAGTAGCGAAGGACTACTTTAACTTCGCCTCAGCGCATTTTCTTATCTTTGCCAATGGCAAGAGAGAGGCGCTGCACGGACACAACTACCAGGTCTCCGTTGCTGTTGAAGGCGAGCTGGACAGGGCCGGGGTGGTGCTTGATTTCATCACGTTTAAGCCTCTGGTGAAGCGAGTCTGTGACGATTTGGATCATCGCACCCTCATACAGAAGGCCAGCCCCCTGCTCAAAATCCGTCAGGATCGTAAAGGTGTTAAAGTTCTTTATAAAGATCAGCAAATCGTCCTGCCGCGGCGGGATGTCATCCTTCTTCCCCTTGTTAATACCAGCACGGAGCTGCTGGCAGAATATATCGCAGAGAAGATCCGATGGATGACCCGTAAACAGTTTCCCGGGGCCAAGCTCCGCTTCATTGAGGTGGGCGTCGAGGAGGCGAGGGGACAAAAGGGAATTTTCCGAGGGGAATTTTGACCGAAACAAGGGAAAAGTGGGAATAGTATTCGTTTACTCCGAGGGGTACTATGCGGACATCGGTGCCCACGTCTTTCCCGTCAAAAAATATAGTCTCGTCTATCAGCAACTTCGCGAGCGCGGAATCCTCGGTGAAAACCCGATTGAACCAGCGCCCGCCTCTGAGGCGGATCTTCTTCTTGTCCATGAGCGGGAATATGTCGAGGATCTGATGCATGCGCGCGCGACGCAGCGGACCTCTTCCTCGGAACTACCCATCTCTCGAGAGATTATTCAGGCATTTCTCCTTGCCGCCGGCGGAACCATTCGGGCTTGTGAAGAGGCCTTAGGCGGAGGCTGCGCCGTCAATCTCTCCGGGGGTTTCCACCACGCCTTTCCTGATCATGCCGAGGGCTTCTGTTATGTTAATGACATGGCAGTTGCGATCCGCAGAGTCCAGCAGCGAAAGGAGGGCATGAGGGTCGCCGTCATAGATTGCGATCTCCACCAGGGAAACGGCACCGCCTTCATCTTTAAGGACGATGAGAGCGTTTACACCTTCTCCATTCACCAGCGCGACCTCTATCCGCTGAAACAGGACAGCAGTTGGGACATCCATTTAACGAGCGGCGTTGGGGATGAGGAGTACCTGGACCACTTGGAAAAGGCTGTCCCGGCGATTATCGAGAGGTTCAAGCCTGAATTTGTTCTCTATCAGGCCGGCGCCGATCCCTACGAAGGAGACCAATTAGGCGATTTGCGCCTTACGATCGCAGGGCTCAAAAGACGCGACGATTTTATTTTTGGTGAGTGCAAAAAGCACGGCATCCCTGCGGCGGCGTTGTTGGGCGGCGGGTATGCCGGGAATACCAACGATACCGTGACCATTCATGTGAACACCTGCCTGGCGGCGGCGGAGTGTTTTGGCTAGCCTGCCCGCAGTTATTTATGCCTGCTCTCCCACCATCCCACGGCCAGGAATAGAACAAACAGAAGCAAGTAGCTGATAACGAATTCCGGCGCGGCAAAGAAACTGAAGCGGGTCGCAACGCCTCCGGGAGTCAGCTCATAAGCATGGATGATGCCGATCGCTGCAAAAAGGGCTGCGGCTAAGGACCAGAAGGCGGCGCGAAAAAATTCCCTTTCGATAAGAAAGACGCCGATAGATGCCAGAATCATCGAGGTAAAAATGAAACCGCGCTCCAAGGAGATCATCCCATGAATCGCCAGGCTTTGGGCAAAGGGGGCAAGCCCTATCTCATAGAGGGTTTTTCCCCCAGCCTTCAGCCCCGTCTCCACCATGAGGAGTCCCCAGGCGGCTAACGCCGGGAAGAGCCCCACGGCCACCGCCAGCGCATGCTCTTTGGGCGTCTCCTGGAAGGACTGGGCTACAATGATAATCCCGATGTAGAGAAGAATGCCGATCCCTGCCTCGAGCGGAATAAAGTTGAGCACGGTCTGGATCGTGCCGGTAAGGCAAAGGAAGGTGATGAAGATCCCGTTCAGGGCCGAGTAGCCGGCACGCGCTCCGAGCCTCTTCCATCCCGGGTGACCGATGTAAATAGTCGTGGGAAAGGCGCTGCCGAAGAGAGCGGCGACCACAGAGCCGATGCCATTGGCCATAAGCGAGGGAAAGGTCCGGTAACGATCCCCTGCGGCCTCTGCGCTCTCAATATTCTGGAGCGAACCGACAACGTTGAAGATCCCCATAGGGAGGATGACGGAAAGATAATTTAAAAACGCGGGGTGCCAGAGCGCCTCCCAGAGAGAACCTCCGCTATATACCGGCCGTGCCAGCGTGAACCCTACGTTCCACGGTTTTCCCGACATCGCTCCCAACCCCCACGCCAGCGCTGTCCCTACGATAATGGCCACCAGCCCTCCGGGGAGAGCCAGGGGAAATCTCTGATGGGAGAAATAGGATAGAAAAATGAGGGCCATGGGCAGCATGGCGATCAGCGGCTGGGCAAAAATCCTGAAACTGAAATCCATGGATATGAAAGTGATGGCGATGCCTGCCAGGGCGGAGAGCAGAGCGGCCCGCGGGGTAATCCGGCGCACCGTCTCTGCGATGAAAGCTCCAACGATCTCGATGAAGCCATTCAAGAAACAGGCGACCAGCCCGACCTTCCAGGCCCATACGGGGTCCTTGGTCTCCTGATAGATCGGCAGCATGATAAAGAAGATGTAGGCGAAAAGGCTTACCGTGTTGATCCCGTAAGGGAGAGCGGTTACATCCTCCCTGCCGGTTTCGCGCGCCAGTTGACGCGCCTGCCAGGAATAAAAAAAGTTTCCTAACAGGATCGAGATGGCGGCCCCGGGAAGGATTCGCCCAAAAATGTAAGAGTCGGGCAGATGAATGAGTTCGCGGCAGAGGCTCACGATGAGAATGAGCTGGATGAGGTTATCGATCATCAGACCGAAAAACCCGTCCAGATCCTTGCGCACGAACCAGGGGTGTGGGGCACCGGCCATAAACGACTCCGCCTTTTTTAGCTACGGGACTTTACTGGCTGAGTTGCGATCTGTCAACGGTGAGGATTCAAAGAGGAGAGGGGTCAGACCTTTCACTCTGTACAATCTTAGCTAGGGTTTTCCTGCCGGGCATTAGCGGGCTTGAAACGCTTGACCTTGATCCGGTCACCATGCATGCGGGCCTGAGCGGCATCGTAACCGGCCTGCATTTTCAAGAGCAGATCCATACTGACGCCGAAGGCCTTTTCCAGGCGCAGGGCCATCTCAGCCGAGACAGAGGCCTTACCGTTGGTTACATCGGACAGCGTCGCGCGGCGAACGCCGAGAACTTCGGCCGCACTGGTTACAGTCAAACCGAGAGCTTCGATGATCTCCTCCCGGATAATTTCGCCCGGATGGGGCGGGTTCTTCATAGCCATGGTTTATTCCTCCTAATGATAATCCTCAAAGTTCACGTCGGT
>MGRY01000009.1:5650-5806 GCA_001799045.1 Deltaproteobacteria bacterium RIFCSPLOWO2_02_56_12
CGGATGAATCTTCCAGCCCGGCATAGTCGCCACTTGTGAGAGGTTGTCGGCAAACTCCAGGGCGGCTAGAATCGCCTTGATCTTCCTGACAGAATGGGCAGGCACGCCGCTCGGGTCGTCATCTTCGTAGAGGCGTCTGAGGCCTTTGTGCCGGAA
>MGRY01000010.1 GCA_001799045.1 Deltaproteobacteria bacterium RIFCSPLOWO2_02_56_12
CGCCGGATCTTACCTGGTCTGCCACGTAGCCCGGAATCTCGCTTGCCATCTCAATGAACACGGCCTGATGGTCTCCGTGTAGACGATTAATCTCTTCGACGATAGCGGGGGGCGAGAGGCGCTCATCCTCCGGGATCTTCTCCGGTTGGTACACCCCGGCCACAACCACGCGGTCGGCAGTGGCCAAGGCTGGAGGGAATTCGCGCTGGAAAATCCGCCTCCTGCTGGTGTTGCTTCTGGGTTCGAAGATCGCCCAGAGCTTGCGGCCGGGGTAAGCTGCCCGAACGGCCTCGACAGTCTCTTTGACCGCCGTGGGATGATGAGCGAAATCATCGATAACCGTTATTCCGTTAACCTCCCCTTTGACTTCCTGCCTCCGCTTGACCCCAGAAAAACTTGCCAGCGCGCCCCGCAGGGCCGCTCGGTCTATCCCCAACTCTCTGGCCATGGCGTATACGGCCATGGCATTGTTTACGTTGTGCCGTCCCATGAGCGGGATCTCCACGGTCCCTTCAGAAATCCCCTTGTAGCGTGGCTCAAACAAGCTTCGGCCCTCCCGCACACACACATTGCTTGCCTCCCAATCCCTTCGTGCTCCTTCACCATAGAACGTCACGGGACAACGGGCGGGCTCCGCAACCTCCAAAGCGGCTGCATATTCGTTGCAAACCAAAAGGCTCCCTGAAGAGGGGATAAGCTCCACCAGGCTTCGGAACGCGGCCTTCAGGTGCTCCAAGTCACGGTAAATGTCCGCATGGTCAAACTCGACGCTGGTCAGGATCACTTTCTCTGGCCTGTAGTGCAAAAACTTCGGCCCTTTATCGAAGAAGGCGCTGTCATACTCATCTCCTTCCAGGACCGCCCAATCCCCCGTTCCCTGGTTGAATCCGCTATCGAAGTCGAGTGGAATACCGCCGACAAAAAAACTCGGATTCCAGCCCGCCCCCTTCAAGACCCAAGCCATAAGAGCGCTTGTGGTGGTTTTCCCGTGTGTGCCCGCGACCACGACGGACCTTTTTGAACCGATCAAGAACTTTCCCAACGCTTGAGGGAATGAGATATATGGAATCTCCAGACGAAGCACCGCCTCCACCTCGGGATTGTTGCGCGAAACCGCATTGCCGATCACAACCATTTGAGGACGCTCCCGGAGGTGTTCTTCTGTGAAGCCTGAAAGCACCTGAATTCCTAACCTTTCAAGATAGGTGCTCATCGGAGGGTAGACATTTTGGTCTGACCCCGTCACCCGATAATCCTGAGATTGGAGCAGGCCGGCAAGCGAGGCCATCCCTACTCCGCAGATCGCGATGAGGTGGATGTGGCTTCCGCGGCCGGGGAGATCATTCATCGTCGAGAGTCTTCATGATGAGGTCGTGGATATAGGGTCGAAACGCTTTGATCTTATCGTTGCTGCGCGCAGGATGGATGCGGTTGCTGAGAAGAACAACGTGGCAATCTTTCTCCAGGTCCCACCAGATCGAGGTCCCGGTGAATCCCAGATGGCCCACAGAATGGGGAGAAAAATAGCTCCCGCTGGAGGAGTTCTCCGGCGCAGGGGTATCCCAACCCAAGGCAAAGTTTGACCCTTTGACGGTTTCATCTCGGGTCAGAAACTCTTTTAGCAGAGGCGCGGGCAGGAATGGGTCCTCACCCCGGCTACAGTTTCTAAGACGGTTGATAAAAAGATGGATATCCCGGGCTGAAGAGAAAAGGCCGGCATGGCCCGCGACCCCGCCCATGGCATAGGCGTTATCATCATGGACTTCGCCGCAAAGAATCTTCTTGCGCCACGGGCAATGCTCCGTCGGGGCAATCATCTCATGCACCGGTTGGAGGCGGCGAGTCCGGAGTTGGGTGAGGTCCACAAAGGATGTAGAACGGAGCCCCATAGGCTTAAAAACCTTATCTTGACAATAACGGTCTAGCGACCAACCAGTGATCTCCTCGACGACTTCCCCCAAAAGCATAAAGCCGAGGTCGCTATAGAGACTCACGGTGCCGGGAGGGCTCGCTGATTTTTCCCGATGGATCCTTTCGAAGACATAGCTCTTGGCGGCACGACTGGCGATAAAATTGATCTTTCCCTCCCTCGCCCCTTTAACGATATCTTCGTAGTAGGGTTGCCAGGCGGGGAGTCCGGAGCAGTGCGCCAAGAGATGGCGAAATGTCACATGGGTCTTCCCGAAAACGCCGAAATTGGGAAAAAAGCGGGTGATTCGATCTTCCAGCCGGATCTTTTTTTCCCGCACCTGCAGCATCATGGCCATAGCGGTCGCAAGGGGCTTGGTGAGCGAGGCCAGATCAAAGATCGTATCCGCCTGCATAGGGCTCTTTTCCGGCACCAGCGAACGACAGCCAAAAGCGCGCTCAAAAACAACCTCCTCACCTTTCCCGACCAACACGACCGCACCGGGAAAAATACCCTGCGCAACAGCCTCCTTGAAGGCATCTTCCACGGGATGAAAGATCATCTCTGCTCCTTGAAAAACTATGCTAGAGGAGATTCCTGCAAGGAAAGCATCCCCGCGTTGCCGTCCAATCTCATCTTCACTCCAAAGGGGAGGAGCAGGTTCTCCTCTCCGTGACCGGCATCCAGTCCTGCGACTACTGGATAAGGCGCTTCGTGGAAGAGTTCCTGGATAATTTCCCGAAGACCCCGCTCTCCCTCTCCTTCACAATTGATAAAACTGCCCAGGACAAGACCCGCGATCCCGTCCAACTTGCCCGCCATCTTTAGATGCGTCAGCATCCGTTCCAGCCGATAAGGCTTCTCGCCGATATCCTCAAGAAAGAGGATCTTTCCGGCAGTGCTGATCTCGTAGGGAGTCCCAAGGGTGGTGACGAGGATCGATAGGCATCCCCCCACCATCTCCGCCTCCGCCACCCCATGCCGAAACGTTTCGCCTAGCTGGAACTGCCAGTGACTTTTTTTTCCTAAGAGGGTCTCCCAGAAAAACTCTTCGCTCTGCCTTTTCAACCCCCGAGCCAGCTCCATAGCAACCATGGGGCCGTGAAACGTCACCATACCACAGCTCTGAAGAAGCCAGTTTAAAAGAATGCTCACATCGCTATATCCGACAAAGACCTTGGGATGGGGACGGATGGCCTTGGCATCCAAATAAGGGAGCATCTGGATGGAGCCAAACCCCCCACGGGCGCAAAAGATCGCGGCAATATCGCCGCGCTTAAAGAAATCCCGCAGGGCCCCGGCCCTCTGCTCTTGCTCTCCGGCCAGGTACCCTTTGCGATCCAGAATCCCCGGGGCCAGCTCGACTTTGAAACCCGCGCGCGTGATAGCATCCACGCCGGCCCTAAGTTGCTCATCATGGACCGACCCCGAAGGGGCCACAACACCTATTTTTTCCCCTTTGTTTAGCGCAGACGGCTTAAGCGGCACCACTAAACTCCTCCACAGCTCAAATAGAAAAGGCCCTGCCGCGAATGGCGTCACCTGTGAATAACATTCGATATCCGGCGCCCCCGTTCCCTACCCTCAGGGCCATAACGATTTATACATCTTCTCAAAAAAGCCTCGCCAGCACAAGAAGTTTTTGACCTTCACATCTACCTAAAATTTTCACTTCCAAGCCCTCTCCAAGGTTGACTTCGCGGCGCAACACCAGTAATAAATGGTAGGGGACCACACACTTTCTACCGGTTTTTTCACAGGGTCTTGCAGATTTTATCCACAGAGTTTTCCACAGCCGATGAAGATAAAAACAGAGCAGATCGATAGACTCGTGGATCGTCTGATGAAGGCTTATCAAGCCAAGGAATTGATTATGCTTAAAGCAAAGGAGCACGAGGTTCGGGCCAAGATAAAAGAGATAATAACGCGGAATTTTCACGAGGAAGAAGTAATCGAGGAAGAGGCGCGCCAGATGCTCGCCTCTCACGCCGGCCAGGTGAAGGAGATGGACCACTACAAGATGTTCCTCCTGATCAAGCAAAAACTAGCCCAAAAAAAGGAATTTGTTCTATGAGCCGCCTCTCGGATAACCGGATCTCTCATCTGGCACATCTCGTCGTGGATGGTCTCTGGAAAGAGGATCTGACAGATTTTCCCAACGAGGCCCGGGCGCTGGCAGAAACCAAAAGCGTCTTAGCAGAGTTTTTCAACCGCGAAGATCGCTTCGATGAAATAGTGCGGCAGAAAATCCAGTCCCTCTCGCGGCCCATTCCCCCCGGGAGCCGGGAGTGGGACATCCTTTATCGCAAGTATCTGGAGGAAGAGCTCAAAAAGCAGAAAAAATGACCCTATACCCTTGCTTTTCACCCCGACCTGTAATACTAAAGCTAGAGCAGTGCTCACCATTTGAGAGTCCTAACGGCCTCTTGACAAATCGGCACTCGTGTTTAAATTAATAGCCGCTTATCGTAGATGGCTTTGTGTAGGCTCGGCTTACCAAGAGATTTGTCTTTAATTTCAATAGGTCAGAGAGAACAATCGAAAGGAGGAGAAAAGTGAAGATTAGGCCTTTGCAGGATCGCGTTATTGTTAAAAGGATCGCAGAAGAGGAAAAAACCAAGGGAGGGATCATCATCCCGGACACAGCGAAGGAAAAACCCCAGGAAGGTCGGGTTGTGGCTGTCGGTAAGGGAAAAGTCAACGAGGACGGTAAGATTATTCCCCTGGATGTGAAAGTGAATGATCGGGTTCTCTTCGGGAAATATTCGGGCTCGGAGATCAATATCGACGGCGAGGAGCACATGATCATGCGCGAAGAAGATATACTCGGTGTAATCGAAAAATAATGTGAGAAAAGTTTAGGAGGAAAAAGATGGGAGCTAAGATAATAAAATTTGATCAAGATGCGAGAGAAGCGATCTTAAAGGGCGTTAATCTCCTGGCCGACGCGGTCACTGTCACCTTAGGACCTAAGGGGCGCAATGTAGTCCTGGATAAGTCCTACGGAGCGCCGAATGTAACGAAAGACGGCGTCACCGTTGCCAAGGAGATCGAGCTCGAGGACAAGTTTGAGAACATGGGGGCCCAGATGGTCAAGGAGGTTGCCAGCAAGACCTCGGATGTCGCCGGAGACGGCACGACAACGGCCACGGTTTTAGCCCGGCAAATTTTTTTAGAGGGCGTCAAGATGGTCGTGGCCGGCCATGACCCGATGTCCCTCAAGCGCGGGATTGATAAGGCGGTCAATGCGGTGATCGAGGAGCTCAAGAGCCTATCCAAACCAACCAAGGATCCCAAAGAGATCGCCCAGGTCGGAACGATCGCGGCTAATAATGATTTTACCATAGGTGACGTGATCGCGGAGGCCATGAATAAGGTCGGCAAGGAAGGGGTGATCACTGTAGAAGAGGCAAAAGGGTTGGAAACGACTCTTGAGGTGGTCGAAGGCATGCAATTTGACCGCGGTTACCTCTCCCCCTATTTTGTTACCGATCCGGAAAGGATGGAGTGTGTCCTGCAAGACGCCTATCTCCTCCTTAATGAGAAAAAGATCAGCACGATGAAAGACCTCTTGCCGATCCTTGAGCAGATCGCCAAGACCGGCAAACCCTTCCTGATCGTCTCTGAAGATTTGGAAGGAGAGGCCCTGGCTACTCTAGTCGTCAACAAAATCCGCGGGACGCTCCATTGCGCAGCGGTAAAAGCTCCGGGCTTCGGCGATCGCAGAAAGTCGATGCTGGAAGATATTGCCATTCTCACCGGCGGGAAGGTCATCGCCGAAGAGCTCGGCATCAAGCTGGAAAATATCACGCTGCATGATCTCGGGCGGGCAAAACGCATCGTAGTGGACAAGGATAATACGACCATCGTCGACGGCGCCGGAAAGAAGGCCGATCTCGAAGGTCGTATCAAACAGATCCGGGCCCAGATTGACGAGACGACCTCGGATTACGACCGCGAAAAGCTGCAGGAGCGGCTTGCCAAGCTCATCGGGGGCGTTGCCGTGATCAATGTCGGCGCTGCCACCGAGGTGGAGATGAAAGAGAAGAAGGCCCGTGTCGAGGATGCCCTCCATGCAACCCGTGCTGCGGTTGAGGAAGGTATTGTTCCAGGTGGAGGAGTGGCCTTGCTCAGAGCTTCCGCCGCGCTGGAGAAACTCAAGGTCCATGACGATGAGAAATGGGGCGTCAACATCATCAAGCGCGTGCTCGAAGAGCCGCTTAGAAGGATTGCCATCAACGCAGGCGTCGAAGGCGCCATCGCCCTGCAAAAGGTAAAAGAAGGCAAGGGCGCCTTCGGCTTCAACGCGGCAACGGAGGAGTATGAGGACTTGATGAAAGCCGGCATCATCGACCCCACAAAGGTGGTCCGCACTGCCCTTCAAAATGCTGCATCCATCGCAGGTCTTATGCTTACCACTGAAGCGATGGTGGCCGACAAACCAGAGGAGAAATCGGCTATGCCACCAATGCCACCAGGTGGCGGTATGGGCGGCATGGGCGGTATGGGCGGCATGATGTAAATCCCCTGCACGATCCCTCAGGCCCGTCGGCTTAAGCCCACGGGCCTGAGTTTTTTCCTCTCCTTGACAAAGCAGGTAATACCTATTATCCTCCAGAATTAATTTTTCCCTGAGAATATAATAGCTTAGCCTACTCCCGGAGATGTTCGAAACCTTAACCGACAAACTGGATCTGACCTTTAAAAGGCTTAGGGGTCAGGGAAAGATCAGCGAAAAAAACATCGACGAGGCCTTGCGCGAAGTCCGCCTCGCTCTCCTTGAGGCCGACGTCCACTTTAAGGTAGTCAAGGGATTTCTCGAATCCGTCAAAACTAAGGCCCTAGGCCAGGAAGTCCTCCTGAGCCTGACGCCGGATCAGCAGTTCGTCAAAATCGTCCGCGAAGAGCTAACCTCTCTTTTGGGCGGCTCACAGCAGGAACTGGATTTGAGGGGGACTCCTCCTCTGGTCATTATGCTCGTCGGTTTGCAGGGATCGGGCAAAACCACGACTTTGGCCAAGCTCGCGCTTTTCTTACAAAGAGAGAAAAAAAGAAAACCCTATCTGGTCTCGGCGGACGTCTATCGACCGGCAGCAATGGAGCAACTGAAGATACTCGGCGGGGATCTCGGCATCCCGGTGCACGATTCCCGGCCTGAAAAACCACCCTTGCAGATCTGCCAAGAAGCCTTTGAGGAGGCCAGGAAGCAATTCCACGATTTTCTCCTCGTCGACACGGCTGGAAGGCTTCACGTCGACGAAGAGCTGATGCGGGAACTCAAAGCGATCAAAGAGCTTTTGAAGCCTCATCAAATTCTCTTGATTGCAGATGCCATGACCGGGCAGGACGCCGTGAATCAGGCAGAGGGCTTCAATAAATGGCTTGATTTTACCGGAATCGTTCTCACCAAGATGGATGGAGACGCGCGCGGCGGCGCCGCCCTCTCCATGCGCCAAATCGTCGGGAAACCTATCCTGTTTTCCGGGGTGGGAGAAAAATTGGATGCCCTGGAGCCATTTCACCCGGAGCGCCTGGCCTCGAGAATCCTGGGAATGGGCGATGTGCTCTCGCTCATCGAAAAAGCACAACAAGCCTACAAAGAAAAAGAGGGTGAGCAGCTGGAAAAACTGGCAAAGAAAAACCAGTTCTCCCTCGAGGATTTTCAGGCGCAACTCCAACAGCTTAAGAAAATGGGCTCCATAGGAGAACTGCTGGATCTCGTTCCTGGAGCCAGAAAGCTGACCCAAAAAGCGGACCTTGGCCAGGCGGAAAAGGAGCTGAAACGGGTGGAGGCTATCATCAATTCCATGACCCTGCAGGAGCGGCGCAACCCGGCCATTTTAAACGGCAGCCGGCGCCGCAGGATCGCCCAGGGGAGCGGCACGACGGTCACGGAAATCAATCGTTTGATCAAGCAGTTTTTGGAAATGAAAAAGATGATGCAAAGGTTTAATAAGATGGGCGCCCGGGCACTCTTTAACCGGATGCCCGCTGCCTTTCATTAGGAGAGAAGGATAGAGGACTATGAGCGTTAAAATACGTCTGAGCAGACACGGGGCAAAAAAGAAGCCATTCTACCGCATCGTCGTGAGCGATTCCCGTTCCCCGAGGGACGGAAAATTCATCGACCAGGTCGGGAGCTATGATCCCAAGTCCGTTTCCGGGGGGGTTAAAATCGACCGGGAGAAGATCGCAAAATGGCTCAAACGGGGAGCCCGCCCCAGTCAGACTGTGGCCGAGCTGATCAAAAAAACAGGGACGAGTAGTTCTTAGTTTTTAGTGTTTAGTTGTTAGTTGTGAAACTCAAAACTGAGAACTAAAAACTAACAACTGAATTTGAAATGCACGGACAGGAGTGACCTCCTTCATGAAGGAACTGGTTCAATACCTGGCAAGATCCCTGGTTAACAATCCCGATGCCGTCGAGGTCAAGGAGACTCAAGGAGAAACCGCCTCGGTCTTGGAGCTGAAAGTAGCGAAAGAAGACCTCGGTCGAATTATTGGGAAACAAGGGAGAACGGCCAAATCGATTCGCACGATCTTGAATGCCGCTGCCTCAAGGGCAAACCGCAGGGTTGTCCTGGAGATAGTGGAAGAGCAATAACTCTACTGTTCCCCAAAAAAAGTGTCCGAGCGGCTGATACCGTTAGGTGAGATCGTCACCACCCACGGCCTCGACGGGTGGCTGAAGCTAAAACTCTATAACCCTCAGACCCCCACCCTTTCCTCAACCCAAAAGGTCTTTCTGGAGAAGGGCGGGGCCAGTTCACCCCATTGGCTTGAAGCCCGCAAGCCCCACAAGGGGCATCTCTTGTTGCGCTTGCGGGGCGTTGAAGGAATTAATGAGGCCGAAAAATGGGTCGGCGCCATCCTCTCTGTGGCTGAAGAGGCGCTCCAACCCCCAGGGCCGGGAGAGTATTATTATTATCAAGTGCTCGGCCTCG
>MGRY01000011.1:0-9665 GCA_001799045.1 Deltaproteobacteria bacterium RIFCSPLOWO2_02_56_12
AGGGGGAAGGGGCGGTAACCGCAATGCCGGGCAGGGATCGAGAAGCCGGGGAGAGGGACGGGGAAACCGCGAAGCAACCATTTATGTCCTCAGGGATCAGAAGGCAACGCCCGTTAGGGTTCGTCTTGGAATCAGTGATGGGACCTCGACGGAGCTTGTTGCGGACGAGATCAAGGAAGGTGAGCAGGTTATCTTGGCGATGTCCGGCTCAGGGAGTCAGGCGCGGCCTGCCACTCCCCCAGGCGGGAGGCGCTTGTTTGGCTTTTGATGGTACAGCCGGTCTGCATTTTTCCGACTCGTCCTCCGGGCCGAGTCGGCTTCGCTCGGATTCGGGGACCGAAGTCATTCGTATCCACGACCTGCACAAGGTCTATAAGATGGGAGATATTGAGGTTGAAGCTCTGTGCGGCATCAATGTCACGATCCAGCGGGGCGAGTTTGTCGCTGTAATGGGCGCGTCGGGCTCAGGCAAGTCGACCTTTATGAACATCGTGGGCTGCCTGGATCGGCCGACCAGTGGCGCCTATTTTCTTGAGGGCCAGGATGTCAGCGCTCTTTCGTCGGACGAATGGGCCCACATACGCAATCGCAAAATCGGCTTTGTCTTCCAAGGGTTCAATCTTTTGTCCCGCACGTCCGCCGTGGAGAATGTGGAGCTGCCCATGATGTACAACGGGCTTCACGGCAAGGAAAGGCGCGAGCGGGCTTTGGAGGTTCTTACCTTGGTCGGTTTGGAAGACAGGTTGCATCATATGCCGAATCAACTTTCCGGCGGCCAGCAGCAAAGGGTCGCCATCGCGCGCTCTCTGGTGAATCGTCCCGCTTTGATCCTGGCTGATGAGCCGACGGGCAACCTCGATACCAAAACCAGCGCTGAGATTATGGAGCTGTTTCAGAATTTGAACGCGAAAGAGGGTATTACGATCGTCTTGGTGACCCACGAGACCGACATCGCCAAATACGCTCAGCGCCAGATTCTTTTCCGGGACGGGCTGATCATCTCGGATTCCAAGAAGGAAGAAAAGCTCCAGGGATAGGGAGAAAAATCAGACTATGTGGATCATGGCCTTCAGAATTGCTGTACGGGCGTTAGGAAGAAACAAGCTCCGCTCCTTTCTGACTATGATGGGAATCATTATTGGCGTCGGCGCGGTCATCGCCATGGTCGCCATCGGCGAAGGGGCGAAGGCCTTGGTGCGCCAGCAGATCGCGAGCCTTGGGACCAATCTGTTGGTGATCTTACCCGGCACAGTTACGGTGGGTGGGGCGAGGACCGGAGCGGGCGGCCGGCAAAGCCTTGTTGACAGCGATGCCAAGGCCGTCATGAGCGAGATTCCCGTGGTAACGGCCGCGTCGCCGGTTCTCCGCCAGGTCCAGCAGGCAATCGCGGGGGATCAGAACTGGGCCACGTCTGTGCAAGGGGTTGCTCCGGAATTCCAACAGATCCGGAACTGGCAAGTTCAGGAAGGCCGCTTCATCAGTCAAGCGGACGTCGACAGCACAGCCAAGGTTGCGCTGATCGGCCAGACCGTCGCCTACAATCTTTTTGGCGATGACGATCCCCTCGATAATATCATTCGAATAAAAAAGATCCCTTTCCGCATCATCGGCGTCTTAGGCGCCAAGGGTCAGACCGGGCATGGGACAGACCAAGACGACGTGGTGATGGTCCCCTATACGACGATGCAGAAGCGAATCATGGGCGTCACCTATGTCCAGCAGATTATCGTCTCCGCTGTGAGCGCCGATAAGACCCAGGAAGCCAAGGATCAAATCACGTTGCTGCTCCGGCAGCGTCACAAGATTCGACCGGGCGCAGACGATGACTTTAACATAAGGAACCTATCCGACATCGCTGAAGCCGCTTCCAACAGCGCTACGGTGATGGCCGTTCTCCTGGGCAGCATCGCCTCGGTCTCTCTTCTCGTCGGTGGGATCGGCATCATGAACATCATGCTTGTCTCCGTGACCGAACGGACCCGCGAGATCGGAATTCGGATGGCCGTCGGCGCCCGCAGCCGCGATATCATGCTTCAGTTCATCGTTGAGGCGGTCGTGATGGCAGCCATCGGCGGCGCGCTCGGCATTCTCGTCGGCATCGGCAGCTCCAACATGATCCAACGAATTATGGAATGGCCGGTTTTGGTCCGTCCCGACATCGTGATCATCGCCCTGCTCGTCTCCGGAGGGGTGGGGATCTTCTTCGGCTTCTACCCCGCGCAAAAGGCCGCTCATTTAGATCCGATCGATGCGTTAAGATACGAATAGAGAAAGTTCAACGGCTCCAAACATTCAGCCTTCGAAAGCATGTTGCTCGCGCAGCGGAAAGATTTCTGGCAGCTATTTGACCGAGCGCACAAGGAGGGGGAAAAGAAGGGCTTTACCAAACTTGAAGACCTGCCGGACTGACGACGTGGCTGTTGCAGCGTAAGACCCGACCAGCCCCACCACCACCGCGAAGCGGTTTAGTCCAATTCTCCTTCAACGCAATGCTGCGATGTTTCACGAGACCTTTAGCCTCTGTAACTCTTAACCCGCACTGATTAGCTCGAAGTCTATTTCGCCGCGGAAGGCGTTGACGCGAGCGACCTTGATTCGGATGGAGTCGCCAAGACGGAAGGCGCGGCCGTGGCGGCGTCCTTTGATGAGGTATTCCTTTTCGTAATATTGGTAGGAGTCGTCTTTGAGAGTGGCCAGGCGCACTAGTCCTTCAATGAAGTAAGCGTCCAGTTGGACGAAAAAGCCGAATCCGGCAAGACCGGTGACAAATCCGGGAAACTCCTGGCCGATTTTATCCATCATAAATTGGGCCTTTTTGAGATCCACCATCTCGCGCTCCGCATCCATCGCGGTCCGCTCGCGCTCAGAGGTGTGCTTTCCGGCCTCTTCGAGGTAGGAGACCAGATCCTCTTTTTCTTTAGGCTTCAGTTTTTTTCCTTGCAGCGCATTTTCCAGCATCCGGTGCACGATCAAATCAGGGTAACGCCGGATAGGCGAGGTGAAATGAGTGTAGCAGGTCGAGGCCAGGCCGAAGTGGCCGATGTTTTCCGGCGCGTAGTGGGCCTGCTTCATGGCGCGCAGCAGCACCCGGTTCAAGACCCTTTCCTCGGGTTTGCCCCTGCACGCTTCTAAAAGTCTCTGGAGTTCCTTGGGAGTGATTTTTTCTCTCTTTAGCGGCAAGCGGTATCCTAAGCTCAGGAGAAAAGGGGCGATGGCGTGCAGGGTATCTTGATCCGGCCCCTCATGCACGCGATAGAGAAAGGGAAAATCTTTTTCCTTGAGGTGGCGCGCCACCGCCTCGTTGGCCGCGATCATGAATTCCTCGATGATCCGGTGGGCGATGCTGCGCTCCGCGCGCACGATGTTCTCCGGCATTCCCTGAAGGTCGAGAATGATTTCCGCCTCGGGGAGGTCGAAGTCCAGGCTCCCTCTGCCCTTTCGGTTCTCCCAGAGAAGCAGGGCCAGCTCCTCCATGAGTCTAAAATCGTCCACGAGGCGGCGGTAGCGCTCCGTGCATTCCTGATCGTGGTCCACCAGGATGCGGCGCACCTCGGTGTAGGTCATGCGCGCATGGCTGCGGATGATCGAATTAAAGAAACGGCTTTGGAGGATTTCCCCTCTTCCGTTAATCTCCAAGAGAGCGGTTTTGGTCAGGCGCTCCTCGGCGGGGTTGAGGCTGCAGATCCCGTTGGAGAGTTCTTCGGGGAGCATGGGAAGGGCGCGGTCAGGGAAATAAACGCTGGTCCCTCTCTGATAAGCTTCCTGATCCAGCCCGGTCTCGGATGTAACGTAACGAGAGACGTCCGCAATGGAGACGTAGAGATAATAAAGGCCGTTTTTTCTTTGCACACTCACGGCGTCGTCAAAATCACGCGCCTGCTCCCCGTCAATCGTGACAGTGATGAGCGGGCGCAGGTCCGTGCGAAACGCCAGCTCTCCGGGGTCGATTGTCCGTGGGCATTGAGCCGCCTCGCGCCGTGACTCCTCTGTGAAGGCGGTCGGCAAGCCGTAGCGGAAAATAACCGCCTGGGTCTGAACCTCGGGGTCGTCAGGATCACCTAAGGTCTCCAGAAGTCTTGCTTGCGACGAGGAGAGGGCGGTCGCGTAGCGCACGATCTCCGCGGCGATGACTTTTCCCTTATCAGGTCTCGCGCCTCCGGCCGTGAGCGGGATGGCGGGGCCTATCCTCAAGTCCATCGGGACGAGAAAACTTTTTCCCTCAAACTCCTCGTAGGTGCCCAGGATGCGTTTTTGGCCGCGCTCCACAATCTGCACGACATGGGCCTCGGTTGTCCCGCCTCTTTTCCTGTCGATCCGGACGACGACGCGGTCCCCGTGCATAACGCGGCGCATCTCCCGCCGGTTTAAGTAAATATCCTCCCGTCCTTTTTCATCCGGGATCAGAAAGCCAAAGCCGTCCGGATGAGCCTGGATTTTTCCGCTGACGCAATTCCCCGCGTCCGGAAGGGCGTAATGATTTTTCTTAAGCCGCACCAGCTTCCCCTCCCGGCAGAGCTGCCTCAGGCAGTCCGTGACTGCCTGCAGCTCTCCTCGCGAACCAGCCGTCCCTTTTAAAATCTCGGGAAGTGAAAAACGGTGGCGCGGCTTCGAAAAGAAAAGAGATAGAATTTTATCTCTAGTAGGTGGGGTTGGTGCCATCGTTCAAACGCCGAGTAGCTGCACACATGAAGTCGCAGGGTTCAAGGGTTAAAAGGTTTATTTGGTACGGCCAGCTCTCTCAAGAGCCAATCATCTCCGATGTCATCCGGTCGGGGGATCTCCATCAGCGGGACCTCCTTCTGGAGGGAATCCAGGATGGAGCGGGCGACGTTTAGGAAGTCGTCAACGACCAGAAGTACGATGACTGCTTTTTTGCGCTCCACGGTGCGGATGATTCCCACTCCCTCGTAGGATTCGAAGATGAATTTGACATAGGCGATGTCTTCAGGGCGGAGCTCCAAATAGATTTCCTGCAAATCCATTTTATTTTTTCCAATAGCTGATAGCTACTTTCCGAAAAGCTGTTCCAGTCCCTTTTGAATCCAGTCTCTTTTCCCCTTTTTGTTTTCGTCCTTCTCGCCCCCTAATGCGCGCTCGACGCCTCTTTGCAGCAGGCCCCTCTGGATCGTCTCGGCCAGGCCCTGGAGGTCGGGCTTGGCTTGGACGTAGGGCAGGGTCCCTTCGAGACGAAAGGGGACAGCGAGCCTTCCCTGTCGGTCCACCATGTAGCGGACATTCCTGTGTTCCTGCATCAGGTCCCGGGTGAACTGGGGGGACATCGCCAGGGTCGCGTTCCATTTCATCGTCTTGTCGAAGCCGACCCAACCTTCTGCGCTGATGCTGTAATCGGGAGTCGCCAAGCGGAGATCCTCGGAGTAGATGCGGCCCTGTTGAACGCTGAAGGTGGCGCCCAGAGTCTCGAAGAGAGTATCACGTCTTTGGAAGAGAGTATTGTAACGGGTGGGCATGCGGGAAGAGATGAGGTTGGGGACCCCTGGAAGTCCCGTGATCTTGGTAAGGACACGCTCCACTAAATTATAATTTTTGAGTGAGCCGCCTCGGACCTGGGCGGTGCCTTCCCCCTGCAGGCTGTCCTGCAAGGCAGCGCCATTTTTGCTTTCCCCCCACAGCCTGGCTTTGACATTCAATTGCCCCTCTATCTGATCTTTAAAGTTTGGAAACTTCTGGGACAATAACGCCTTAAGGTCCATAGCCTCGATCGTAGGTTCCAGAGTGAGGCGTTGAGAGCCGTCCGGCCTGCTTTCCCAGGCGCCGTTGGCGCGAAGAGTTCCTCCCAGGGCTTGAAACGACAGGTTCTTGAAGCTGAATCCATTCGCAAGCCAGGCGAGGTTTCCATTCAAATTCGCAAGCGGGATTCCATCCCAGGCGCCTTCCCCCTTCTCGATGCGCGCTTCTTTTCCCTGGAAGGTCACCCGCGCGGTCACCTTTTCGATGCCCCGGGCGCTTTTCTTGTCTTTGGCCTGGAGGCCGTCGATCGTCAAGGCTCCGCGGATATCGAAGCCCCCTTCCAGGAGGGCGAGATTTTTGTTGAGGGAGAGATTCAACTGAAGAATTCCGCCGGTGCTAAAAGAGGAGAGCGGCGGGAGCAGTTTTTCCCAACCTGACAGATCGATATCGTTGGAGCGCAACTGCAGCGTGAGACGTTGCTCCGGGGACTCTTCCAGCAGTCCGGAGAACTTGAGTTTCAGATTGTGCAGGGTGAAACTCGATTCCTCGATGGCGAGGCGGTCCTTCTGCCGTGCCGCTCTTATTTCCATCTCGGCCGGGATGCCTTTGCCTTTTTTTAGCCAGTCCCGGTAGCGGATCTCGCTCTCTCTTGCCTTGATCAGGGCATGCACCTGGAAGTTTTCCCGGCCCCCCTGGAGTTCGCTCGCAACACTCCAGGGTCCCTCGGAGCTGAGGGAGGCTGGCAGGGACTGCTTGAGAAAGGGGATCTTTTTTAACTCCTCCAGGCTTACGGGATCGACATTGATTTTCACCTGGATCTCGCCCTCTCTCCAGGAGCTGCCTTTCGAAAAATCCAACTCCCCTTTGACGGTGGTATTCGGTTCTACCGAGCCGAATGCCGCCCCCGTCATGATCAGATTGCTGATTCGGGGCCGTTCGAGGGAGCCGAGCAACTTTGCCTGAAGCATGAGGGGTCCCGTCGTGCCGAGGTAAGGAGAGAGCGGCGCTCTCAAGAAAGGGATGGATCGGGAGAGTTGAGGCAGGAGGAGAGAATCGAAATGAACCTGGAGGTCTAAAGGGTGTTGGGTCCAGTTCCGCTCGCTTTGCAACGGTCCTATCAGCCCCTCCACGCCCACGTTTTGTCCCTGGCCCTCGAAGAGGCTGGCCGAAAATTTTACCTTTGTGGTTCCCGAGAGGGCCAGGCCTTTTAGGTCCAGGTTGACATTGCGCGCGCGTATCTCGACGGGTTCCTTTAAAGACCGGTCGATGTAGTCGACCCTGCCGTTGGTCACATAAATCGCCGAAGGGAGAAGACTCACTGCGGCGCGCTTTTTTTCCTCTTTGGCCTCTCTGGTTTCTTTTGCGCCCTCGCCAGCTCTTTTTCCGGGGCCTTTCAGCGCCGACAGGTTGAGAACCCCCTCTTCGTTCTTGATGATCTGGATCTCGGGTTCATCCAGGACAAATTTCTTGATGACGATGTCTCCCATAAGAAGCGGCAGCCATCGGAGCTGCATCTTCAACTCTTTGGTTTGGATAAAGGGGGTCGCGGCGAAGCGGGGGTCTTCGGCAATGCTTAGATGCTTGGCCAATATGCCGATTCCCCCCCAAAAGCTCAGCTGGAGCTGGTCAAACCGGAGAGATCTCCCCAGGTGTTTTTCGATCTCTTCGCGAATACGCTCGCGGTTCTTGTTGATGAAGGTATTGAGGAAGACAACGAGCAGGGCTAAGACGCAGACTAATGTGGCCAGGAAAACGGTGATACCTTTGCGACGAACTCTCATGAGGTCAGCCAAAAGGCCGGCGGCATGTCGCGGCTAATCCACCCGCTCCACAATCGTGGCGATGCCTTGACCTACGCCGATGCACATCGTGGCCAGGCCGTAGCGGCTGCCGCGCTTTTTCATTTCATGAATCAGGCTGGTCATGATGCGCGCGCCGCTGCAACCGAGCGGGTGGCCCAACGCGATGGCGCCGCCGTTGACATTCACCCGCTTCGCATCCAGCCCCAGCTCTTTGATGCAGGCGAGGGATTGGGAGGCAAAGGCCTCGTTGATCTCGACCAGGTCGATTTGGTCGATGGTGAGGCCGGCTCTCTTTAAGACCTTTTGTGTGGCGGGGATCGGCCCGATGCCCATGTAATTGGGATGGACTCCTGCGGCGGCGGAAGCGACAATCCGCACCATAGGCTTGAGTCTCAGGGCCCCGGCCTTCCCGGCCGTTGTCACGAGCAGAGCGGCCGCCCCGTCGGAAATCTGCGAGGAATTGCCGGCGGTGACGGTACCGTCTTTTTTGAACGAGGGTTTGAGTGTGGCAAGTTTTTCCAGCGAGGTGTCCGCTCTGGGACCCTCGTCCTTATCATAGACGAGCGTGCCCCCTTTTTTTTGGGGCGGCTCCACCGGGGCGATCTCGTCCTTGAAGATGCCATGTTCGTTTGCCCGCACTGCCTTGCGGTGGCTTTCCAGGGCGAAGGCGTCCTGCTCCTTGCGGCCGATTTGATATTTCTCCGCCACGTTCTCTGCGGTCTCTCCATTGTTGATGAGCGAGTAGAGCTCTCCCATCCGTGGATTGGGAAAACGCCATCCGAGCGAGCTATCGTATACGGTTACATCGCCGCGCTGAAAGGGGACGGCGCTTTTGCCCATGACCCAGGGACCCCGGGTCATGCTTTCGACGCCTCCCGCAATAAAGAGATCGCCGTGGTCTGTCTCAATGGCCCGTCCCGCCTGATTGATCGCCTCGAGACCCGAGCCGCACAGTCGATTGATCGTCACCCCGGGCACCGTATAGGGGATGCCGGCCAATAGGGAAGCGGTGCGCGCCACGTTGCGCGAATCCTCGCCCGCCTGGTTGGTGCATCCGAAATAGACATCTTCAACCTCTTCGGCGCTAATGCCCGTTCTCTTCACCAGTTGCGCGATGATGAAAGCCGCCAGATCGTCTGTGCGGATGTCTTTCAAAATCCCGCCGTGGCGCCCCATCGGCGTGCGCACTGCATCCACGATGACCGCTGCTCTCATTTTGTCACCTTACTTTCCGTGTAGCTGTAAAAACCCCTGCCCGCGCTCTCACCGAGCCAACCGGCAAGCACCATCTTTTTTAGCAGAGGGGCGGGCCGATAGCGCTCCTCGCCGGTCTCCTGCTGCAACCCCTCCAGCACCGCCAGCACCTCATTCAGCCCGATTTGGTCGGCCCAACGAAGCGGTCCCACGGGATAGTTGGTGCCGAGCCGCATCGCCACGTCGATCTCTTCCGCCTGCGCTACCCCTTCGTCCAGGCTCCTGGCTGCCTCATTGATGATCAGGCTCAAGATGCGCGGAAAGATCAACCCCGACCCGTCCTTCACTCTCACCGGCTCTTTCCCCAGCGTCCGGAAGAGATTTTCAGCCTCTTTGAGAGAGGCTTCTTGAGTCCTTAACCCCGCGCTCAATTCTATCACCCTTTTTTCTTGAAGGGGATAGAAGCTGGCAAAACCGACGACGCGCTCCGGCCTGGCGGTCCAGGAGGCGATGCGGGTGGTAGGCGAGCCCGCACAAGAGGTCAGCAGGACAGAGGAATGCGGCAGGTCCGCATCGAGTCTTTTTAGGATTTCTTTTTTTTTCTTATCCGCCGCGGCGCGGGTTTCCACGACCAGGGAAGCCGAAGCGGCGATCCCGTCCGCATCGGGATGAAGGGTGGCCGCAAATCCTTTGTCCCGGCTGAGTTGGAAAAGTTCCTCAGCCAGCCGGCTCGTACCGATGATCGCTACGCTATTTTTCGCCATAGGTATAAAAGCCCCGGCCCGTTTTTCTCCCCAGGTTGCCGGCCAGGACCATGCGCTGTTGGATCGGACTGGGACGGAATCTGGAATCGTAGAAAGACGATTGATAGATCGACTGAGTGGCGGCGAAGTTGACGTCGATCCCGATCAGATCCATGAGCTCAAAAGGACCCATCGGGAAACCTCCGGCCTCTTTCATAATTCGGTCGATGGTCGGCAC
>MGRY01000011.1:9679-23371 GCA_001799045.1 Deltaproteobacteria bacterium RIFCSPLOWO2_02_56_12
CCCCAAGGATGCGCAGCGCCTCGTTGTAAAACGACCGGGCGATGCGGTTGACGATGAATCCCGGGGTGTCCTTGGCCGGCACCGGAGTCTTACCGATCCGGCGCGCGAGGCTGATGGCCTTTTCCATGGTTGCCGGGCTGGTTCGGTCTCCCCGGATGATCTCGACCAGGGCCATGAGCGGCGGAGGGTTAAAGAAGTGCATTCCCACTACGCGCTCCGGTTGCCGGGTTGCGCCCGCGATCGCAGTGACGGAGAAGGAAGAGGTGTTGGTGGCGAGAAGCGCTTCCGGCCCGCAGAGGGCATCGAGTTTTTTGAAGACGTCGCGCTTGAGGTCGAGTTGCTCCGGGGCTGCCTCGATGACCAACGTGCATTCCCGGAAATCCTCCAGCCGGAGCGTGCTGACGAGCCGCTCCAGGATCTGCTTCTCTTCCTCGGCGGTCATTTTTCCTCTCGCCCTGCTCCGTTGGAGAAAGCTCCGGATCCTGCTCAGCCCATTATCTATAAACTCCTGCGAGACATCATAGAGAAGGGTCTCGCAGCCTGCTTGAGCACAGACCTGGGCGATACCGGACCCCATGGTGCCGGCGCCGACGACTCCGATGCGTGGATGGTTAACAGTCACGGTGGTGCTCAATGCAAAATGCAAAGTTTAAATTGAAAAATGCAAAATGGAGGAAGAATAACAGGCAAGGCTTCAAAATTTGACCTTTGCACTTTGCAATTTTCATTTTGCCTTGTCTTCGGTTTCAATCGGCTACTTCCCCTTGAACGCTGGTTGTCGTTTCTCTAGAAACGCCCGCACCCCCTCATCGTAATCGGCGCTTCTGCCGGCAATCTCCTGCAGATAGGCCTCATATTCCAGTTGGCTCTCCAAATCGGGCAGCATGGCGTGGTTAACCGCTCGTTTGATAAGTCCGATGCTGCGCGGGCCGCAGGCCAATTTCTCGGCCATTTCACCGGCCGCGTTCGAGAGCTCACTTGCAGAAAGCACTCTTGCGACGAGACCTATCCTGAGCGCCTCCCTGGCATCCACCGGCTCGCCGAGGAGCAGGAGCTCCATCGCTTTGCTGAGCCCGACGAGACGAGGGAGAATGAAGCTGCCGCCGCTATCAGGGGCGAGGCCCACCCGGACAAAGGCCTGGATGAATTTGGCCTCTTCCGAGGCGATGCGCAGATCGCAGGCCAATGCCAGGTTGCACCCGGCGCCGGCGGCTGTCCCGTTGACTGCCGCGAGCGCGATTTTTTCCGTCCGGCGCAGGCGCAGGATGATCGGATTGTATCTTGCCCTGAGAGATTCTCCCAGAGAGCCTTTCTGCTCAGGAGTCCGGCCCTTCAGATCCTGTCCCGCGCAAAAGGCGCGGCCCGAGCCGGTGATCAAAAAGCAGCGGATTTTTTTATCATCGTCCGCATCCTTCAGAATTTCCTGCAGCTCGCTGTTCATCTTCGGGGTAAAAGCGTTCAATGCCTGGGGACGGTTCAGAGTGATCTTCGCCACTCCGTTGGCTTTTTCGTACAGGATCGTTTCGTAGCTCACGTTCTTTTTGTCTCCTTACCTCGATCCGAAATCTTGCCCGCAGCCTAACGCCTCCCGGAGGCTCCCGAGAGCCCTAATAGCCCTCTTTTCGGATCGGGGCTTACTTTCCCTTAAACTCCGGTTTGCGTTTTTCTATGAAGGCCTTCATTCCTTCTCTTTTGTCTTCGGAGGCAAAGAGGAGATAAAAACTTTTTCTCTCGAATTCCAACCCTTCACCCAGGGATGTTTCGAAGGCCTTCAGGACCGCTTCTTTGGCGAACTTGACGGCGAGCGGGGGTTTGGCGGCGATTTTTTTGGCTATCCCTTTGGCTTCCTCGATGAGAAATTCTACCGGAACAACCTTGGCGACCAGGCCTAGCGTGTGGGCCTCGGCCGCGTTGATGAAATCGCCGGTCAGGACCATCTCCATGGCCCGGTATTTTCCCACAGTCCGGGTCAGGCGCTGTGTCCCGCCGCTGCCGGGAATAATGCCCAGATTCACCTCGGGCTGGCCGAAGCGGGCCGTCTCCGAGGCGATGATGATGTCACAGCACATCGCCAGCTCACATCCTCCGCCCAAGGTCAATCCACTGACGGCGGCAATGACCGGCTTGGAGATCCTGTTTATCCGATCCCTGAAGGCCAGCCGTCCTTGCAGGCGATCGTCGAAAGGCGCGGCGTCCGCCATCTCCTTGATATCGGTGCCCGCGGCAAAAACCTTTTCTCCTCCCGTGAGCACGATGGCGCGGATGTCGGCGTCCTGATCCAAAGCCTCCAGCGCCAGCGCCAGCTCCTTGATCAGGCCATAGGAAAGGGCGTTGAGCTGTTGCGGCCGATTCAAGGTGACGATGGCTACAGGCCCCTCTCTCTCAACCAGGATAAATTCGTAGCTCACGGTATCCAGAGCTATACACTATGGAAATAGCGGATTCAAGGTTGGATATTCTCGGTTCCGCAGGCCGCTTGACGGCCCCTCTCTGCAGACCTATGCTGGCTTTTCTTGATCAGGGGGGCGCCGTAGATAGCTTCGCGGGGGTCCTTACCTTATGGTTCGAGCGATTGTGTTTGACCTGGGCGGGGTTCTTTTTGCCGAAGGCAAATCCGTAGCCGTGGAGAAACTGGCGAGAGAGCACGGCTATAAAAAGGATGTCGTTCTCGCAGTTTTATCTTCCTCCAAAAGCATGGATCTGCGCAAAGGCTTGATTAGCGATGAGGAATTCTGGGGCTGGGCGCAGCGCCAGATCCCGGAGGGTTACGATGCCCTGTTGATAAAAAAAGAGTGGTACGGGGGTTACGTATTGGATGAGGATATTTTTGGGCTCATCAAGCAGCTCGGAGGGAAATACCGGATCATCGCTTTTTCAGGAAACATCCGCAGCCGGGTAGAGTTCCTGGAAAAAAAATACCGCTTTCGGCGCCTGCTCGACAAGGAAATTTATTCGTTCGATTATCACCGGACCAAGCCGGACAAACAGTTCGTCGAGATCATGATTGAGGAGTCGGGTTGCCGGCCGCGAGAAATCGTTTATATAGAGGATAACGATCGGTATGCTTTGCCTGCCAGGGAGCTCGGAGTGCGCGTTGTAATTTACTCCAGGGGAGAAGTCCGGAAATTGGCACAGGAACTTCAAAAATTAGGCGTTAAACTCTGAGCGGCATTATTGGTGAGCGGATTGACAAGGGGCAAATGGCCTGAGTATAAAAGGTTACCATGCAAGCCGCCATATCGAGCCTCCTTTTCAAGTCTCATCCTCTTGGAGGCGTCGTCGATCTGGCCCGCGATATCGGGGTTTCGTGGCTGGAGGTGTGGACCGAGCACTTCTGGCGCGACGACGACGGCCGGTTGCTGGAGAAGCTGCGTAAGTCGGGATTAGGCCTCTCCGTTCACGGGCCGATCGGGGATATCAACATCACGTCGAATAATCGCGGGATTCGCGAAGAGTCCCTAAGGCAGGTTCTTCACGGGGTCGAGGAGGCGGCGAAGATGGGGGCCAGGGTCATCACCGTCCATCCCGGCTACTTGACCGGCAGGCAGGACGGCCCGGAGAGCATCCGGGATCTACAGGTTGAGGGACTGACCCGGATCGCCAGGAGGGGAAAGGAGGTGGGCATCCTGGTGGCCATGGAGACTATGGAAAAGCGCAGTAAGGAAGTGGTCATCCATCCCGAGATCGCCAACGAGATCCTCGCTGCGGTCAACATGGAGAACTTCGGAGTCACATTCGACGTCTCGCACGCCCATACGGTCATGGATGTGGTCCAATTTATCCGCGCACTGCGTAAGATCAATCATATCCACATCAGCGATACCAAGTCGGGGAAGGTCCATGTCCTCATGGGAGAGGGAGAGATCGCGTTTGGTCCGGTGCTTCAAGCCCTCAAGCAAAAGTATGACGGCGCGCTGGTTATCGAAGGTTGGAATCCAAAAGATGAAATGGGTATGGTTCAGAAGTCAACCGCCTTTCTCAGGGCGCAGCTCGCGAGCCTTTGAGCCCGCGCGGCTTAGATATCGTCCGGTTGCTCTTTTTTCATTAGGAGGTGTCCGATGAAATTATCCAAGGTCCTGTTCTCATTCCTGGCTGTCATAGCTTTTTTCCCATTTTTCAATCCAGGCCTGGTTTCTGCCCAGGCCAGGCCGGCAAACAGAGTACTCCTATATACTTCTGTTCCTCAACAACTGGCCACAGCGTTCGGCAATGCGTTCATGAAGAGGAGGCCGGATATCAGGGTGGAAATTTATCGTGCGGGAAGCACTGAGGTAGGAGCGAAGCTGGCGGCCGAGCGTGAGGTGGGCGGCATCAGGGCGGATCTCCTGTGGCTCGCCGATGCGCCCATCTATTATGATCTTAGAGCCAAGGGAGAACTCATGGCATATATCTCCCCTGAGGCCAAGCATATTCCTGCAGATCTCAGGGATCCGGATGGATATTTTACCGCCGGCCGGCTCATCAACATGATCATCGCCGTGAACAAAGAGGTCGTTCCCCTGAAAGATGCGCCTAAATCGTGGAAAGACTTTCCTGATTTTGGCAAGAAAGCAGCGATGGGCAATCCCCTTTACTCGGGATCGAACTTTGTCACCGTAGCCACGTTCGTCAAGAAGGATGGATGGGGGTGGTTTGAGAGGGCGAGGGCCAAGGGAGTGGCTGTCGTTAGAGGAAATTCTGAAGCAGCGGACGCTCTGGCGGGCAAGGAGTTTGCCATAGCCATGACCCTTGATTACATCATCGCAGGGTTGATCAAGAAAGGCGCTCCTCTAGCTATTATTTGGCCGGCGGAAGGAGCGATCTCGGTGCCGAGTCCCATCGCCATAATCAAAGGGACGAAAAATCCGGACGCCAGCAAGGCCTTCGTGGACTACGTGCTGTCGAAAGAGGGCCAGGAGTTTTTGGTCAAGCAGGAGGTTATCCCGGTACGAGGGGACGTCAACCCTCCCAAGGGACAACCCTCGGCAAGCCAGATCAAGTTTCTGCCGATCCCTTATGAGTGGGCGGCTGAAAATGCCGCGGTTATACGGGAGAGGTTTGAAAAGATCATGCTCCATTAAGAGAAGCTTGCCGGGCCGGGGGCGAGGAAGACGGACCACTACGGATGACGACCTCGAACTTTGACAGGCGCTATCTCCTGATGATGGCGGTCGGCCTGTTCATCCTGCTTGTGGTTATCTATCCACTTTGGCAGGTTTTTTTCAGGAGCTTTCTCGATGCCGGCGCCTTTTCGCTGAAAAGCTACCGTAAGGTCTTCGCTTATCCCGCTTATTACCGCGCCCTTCTCAACTCTGTCTGGGTTTCATGCGTTACTGCGGCCCTCTGCATGGTTTCGGGAACTCTCCTGGCCTTTTTGGTCGTGCGCACGGATCTTCCAGGCAAAAAGTCTCTGCGCACCCTGCTGGTCCTTCCCTATGCCCTGCCCTCGTTTTTTGCCGCGATCGCCTGGATCCAACTCTTGGGACCCCAAGGGTACCTTGCCAGGCTTTTCTTCCAGCTCTCCGGATGGGAGACAGCGCCATGGAATATTTACAGCGCCGGCGGTATCGTCTTTGTTCTGACGGTTCATTACTTCATTTTAGTCTTCATCACGGTGGCAGGCGCTCTGGAGCGAATGGACGCGAGCCTGGAGGAGGCGGCACGAGCTTCCGGAGCCAATACTTATCGAATCATGAGAGAGATCACTCTCCCGCTGGTTCTTCCCGCTATCCTGGCCGGAGGTCTGCTGGCGTTCATCGGCGCGCTGGCGAATTTCGGGATACCCGCGCTGCTCGGGATGAGAGCAAGATTCTTTGTCCTTACCACGAGCATTTATTACGCCCTGGCGATTCCCGATTTTGGCCTGGCCACGGCCCTCTCCAGCATGCTTGTGGTCGTGGCCCTGGTTTCCATGACCTTCCAGTTCGCGCTTCAGAAAGGCGAGGGCAGATACACCGTGATTTCAGGCAAGTCGGTTCGTCCGTCGGAGCTCAGGTTGCGCTCGATGAGGTATCCGCTTTTTTCCTGCACCGCGGTTTTTGTCTTTTGTATATCGATTGTTCCTATCTTTTCCATGGTTTTAACGGCCCTGCTTAAATACTGGGGCGCCCCTCTGGCGCAGGCGAGTCTCACGCTCGAGCATTTTGCCTATATCCTCAAGCTGGACACGGGGAGAAGAGCTATCGTGAACAGTCTTTTTCTAGCCGCCGTGGCCGCGACCCTGACCACGTTTGTGGGCATCCTTATTTCCTACATGCACGTCAAGGCCAGGCTCAAGGGAAGCCGTATTCTTGATTTCCTTGCCACTATCCCATACGCCGTGCCTCATACCGTGATAGCAATCGCGATGATCCTGGCGTGGGCGAAACCACCGGTCAGCCTTTACGGCACTCTGTGGATCATCCTGGTGGCCTATCTGGCCGTTTACCTGCCCTTTGCGGTGAGAACGACCAATTCCACGCTGCAACAGATTCATAATTCTTTGGAAGAGGCGGCCAGGGTCTCCGGGGCGAAGATTTTCCCCAGGCTGCGCGATATTATCCTGCCCCTCGCTTGGCCGGGGATGATCGCCGGCTGGATCTTGGTGTTCATGCCCGCCCTGCGGGAACTTACCGTTTCGATTCTCCTCTATGCGTATCATACGGAGACCATCGGGGTGGTCGTGTTTAACTTGCAGGATGCGGGTTATCGCGAGGTCGCTGCTGCCTTGGCCTCGATCGTCATGGGTCTGCTCATTGTCGGGAACACGGTCATAAGAAGGCTTACCGGCGGCGCAGCGGGGTTTTAGCAAAAGTGGAAAAGATCCGCATTTTGAATTTGAGCAAGAGATACGGCAAGGTCCTTGCCGTAGATTCCGCGACCTTCTCCGTAGAGGACAAGGAATTTTTTTCCCTGCTTGGGCCGAGCGGCTGCGGGAAAAGTACGGTACTGAGATGCGTGGCGGGTCTTGAAGAACCAACCGAGGGCGAAATCTACATCGGACAAACCCGCGTAAACTCTACTGTGGACGGAATCAATGTTCCTACCGAGCTCAGACCGATAGGAATGGTCTTCCAAAATTACGCTGTCTGGCCCCACATGACGGTCTACGAAAATATAGCCTATCCTCTGAAGATTAAAAAGTTGCCGAAAGAGCTCATCCAAGCAAAGCTTAAAGTTGCTTTGCATACCGTTGGTCTCGAACGGCTGGCAGACCGGTATCCTAATCAGCTCTCCGGCGGAGAACAGCAGCGGGTAGCCTTGGCCCGGGCCCTGATCAAAGAGCCTGAGGTTCTGCTTCTTGATGAGCCTTTAAGCAATCTCGACGCAAAACTGCGGGAGCAAATGCGTTTTGAGTTGAAGGATCTTCAACGCCGGACGGGCATCCCCATCCTGTATGTCACCCATGACCAGGCCGAGGCTCTGGCAATGTCGGACCGCCTCGCGGTCATGAATGCCGGTCGGATTATACAGGTAGGCGCTCCCACTGAGATCTACACGCATCCTGCCGACCGGTTTGTCGCGGACTTCATCGGTCTCATGAACTTCCTCCCCGGCCGGGTTCTCGGTCGGAGCGGGGAAGAAGCTACGGTAGAATTCCTGGGCGGCCACCGCCTCAACGTCGCCGACCGCAGCGGTCTGAGCGGGGGGTGCGTAGTGGCCGTGCGCCCTGAGGATATCACCTTGAGCCTGACAGGTCCGATCCGATGCCGGGTGGAGGTGCGTAACTATTCGGGAAACCTCGTTGACTACAAGGTCAGGGCTGATGATGCCGTGCTCCGCGTTCAAACCCCCAAGACGGAGATTTTTGCAGAGGGCAAAGAGCTGGGCATCACCATCCACCGGGCGATGCTCTTCCAATTGGGTGAAGGGCGAGGGTCC
Source organism: Deltaproteobacteria bacterium RIFCSPLOWO2_02_56_12 (assembly GCA_001799045.1). Lineage (GTDB taxonomy): Bacteria > Desulfobacterota > Binatia > UBA9968 > UBA9968 > UBA9968. The sequence goes on from MGRY01000011.1 coordinate 17,519, forward strand.
GGCTAGCGGCGAGGTTGACACATCAGAGGCGGTTTGCGAATATAGGTCCTGCCCATGAACAACCGTTTAGAAAATTCCACGCGTCACTACGACGAGAAGCTCAGAGACATTCTCAAGAGCTCCGCCAAGATTTTTGCCGAGAAGGGTTATCATCGCACCTCCATACGCGACATAGCGCGCTCGACGGAGATGAGCCTGGCCGGTCTCTACTATTACTTCCGCACGAAAGAGGAGCTTCTCTACCTGATTCAGGAGCAGTGTTTTCTGACCTTACTGCAAAGGTGGGAAAAAACCGCCGGCGTGGAAAGCGATGCTCGATCGCGAATCCGCACCTTCGTGGAGAATCATCTCGGGTTTTTCCTCCACAATATGTACGAGATGAAGGTCATGGCGTACGAGGACGAGTCGCTCACGGGCGAGTTCGCAGAAAAAATCCTGGTCCTGAAGCGCCGCTATGTGCAGATCCTGATGGACCTCATCGTGGAACTGCAAAGCCCGGAAGGGGGGAAGGGGATCAATCTCCGGGTGGCCACCTTCGCCCTGTTCGGAATGATGAACTGGATTTTTACCTGGTATCACCCCAAGCGCGATCTGCCTCTGCCGGAGCTGATCGAACAGATGCTGAGAATCTATTTCTTTGGCATTCTCAAAGGGGGGGAAGCCCAAGAATCCTGGCTCACCTCTTCCTCTTTCGAGAGCGGGAAAGCGGATTTCTCCCTCTGGGAGAATTTACCCTAAATCCTGCCATCTTGGGCGAAAACAGCGGTATCAGTGGGTGTTCTCGAGGGACATCTCGCTGCTAGGGATCGTCTCCCGTGAGACCATATTTCTTCAGCTTGTAACGCAGCGCCCGTTCACTGATTCCAAGCATCTCTGCCGCCCTTGTCTGCACCCCGCCGGATCGGGCCAGCGCCTCCCTGATCATTTGCCGCTCCATTCCTTCCACAGCCGCTGTGAGGCTGCTTCCTCCCTCCTCCTCGGCGCCCTTCTCGGGCGGCTGAACCATCAGGGGAAGATCGTCTTTGCTGATCACCTCGTCGCGGGTGAGCACTACGGCCCTTTCGACGAGGTTCTCTAGCTCCCGTACGTTTCCAGGATAGTCATAGCGTAAAAGCGTTTCACGGGCCTCATGGGTGAAGCCGCGGATCCTCTTGCCGTTTTTTTCCGCAAACACTCGCAGGAAGTGGTCGATCAATAAGGGAAGGTCCTGGCGCCGCTCCCTGAGAGGAGAAAGGAGGATCGTGACGACGTTGAGCCGGTAATAGAGATCCTCGCGGAACTGGCCGGCCTTGAGCAATGCTTCAAGATCCCTGTGGGTCGCGGATAAAATCCGCACGTTCACGCGGATTGATTGACTGGAACCGACCCTTTCGAATTCCCTCTCCTGAAGCACGCGCAGGAGCTTTGCCTGCAGATGCAGGGGAAGGTCCCCTATTTCGTCAAGGAAAAGGGTCCCTTCATCGGCGAGCTCGAAGCGCCCCTTGCGTGTGGCCAACGCGCCGGTGAAGGCCCCTTTTTCGTGGCCGAACAACTCAGATTCGAGAAGCGTCTCGGGAAGCGCAGCACAATTGATTCTGATTAAAGGGCCGGCCGCCCTGGGGCTGGCGAAATGGATCGCCTTGGCGATGAGCTCCTTTCCCGTGCCGCTCTCTCCCCGGATCAATACCGAGGCCTCGCTCGGCGCCACTCGCCGCACCAGAGAGACGACCTCCAGCATCTGCCCGCTCTCGCCGATGATCCCTTCGATGCGATGGCGGCCTTGTAGGGCCTCGCGTAGCTCGCGGTTTTCAGTCAGGAGGCGCTGGCGTTCCCTGACCTGTTCGATCCGGTAAAGCAGTTCGTCCAAGTTCAGCGGCTTAGTCAGGTAATCTGCCGCTCCTGCTTTGATGGCTGAGACGGCGGTTTCAATGGTTCCGTAGGCGGTCATCACGATCACGGCAGTCTCGGGGTTGAGCGCTCGAACCGCATGAACGAGCTCAAGACCCGACATGCCCGCCATTTTCTGGTCGGTCAGAACCAGATCAAAAGGCTGGTCGCGAAAGCTTCGCAAGGCCTTTTCGCCGCTTTCTGCCAGGACCGTTTCGAAGCCCCGCTTTTTGAGGAAACCTCCTGCCAGTTCGAGCTGGGCGGGCTCGTCGTCCACCACGAGAATTCGAAAAGGATCTGCCATCTAACTCTCCGGGCCGGCAAGAGGAACGGAGATGTGAAAACGGCTCCCCTGCCCAACCTCGCTCTCGATATTAATCTGTCCTCCATGGGCCTCTACAATCCGGCGCGCAATAGCCAGGCCCAGTCCCGAGCCGTTGCTCTTCGTGGTAAAGTAGGGTTCGAAGATGCGCGCGAGTAGTCGCGGCTCGATCCCTGCGCCTGTGTCCGCTACCGTGAGGAGGAGATCCGCCTGTGAAGTCCTGGCCGCCAAGGTAAGGGTCCCTCCGCCGGGCATCGCCTGGATGCCGTTGAGAATAAGATTCAAGAGCACTTGCTTCAAATAGTTGCGGTCCGCCCTGACCGAGGATAGGTCCGACGGGGCATCCACTTTAATCTGCACGTTTGCCGCGCCCGCGTCGCTTCCCGCGAGCAGCGCCAGTTCCTCCAGCAGTTTATCGATGCGCAGCTCCTCGGGCTTGAGTTTCAGAGGGCGGGCCAGCGAGAGGAACTGCTCGACAATAGAGTTCAAACGCTGCACCTCTTGCCGCATCAGCTCGATGAAGCGGGAATATTCCTGCTCGTCCTGTGTCGGACGGAATTCGGACTTGAGACGCTGGAGTCCCATGGAGATGGCATTGAGGGGATTTCTGATTTCATGGGCAACCGTGGCCGCAAGATTCCCTAACGCCGAAAGATGTTCCTGACGCGCGACCTGGGCCTCAAGGAGCTTGATCTCTTTTATATGGGAATGCTGGTTATAGAAGATCGCCGCCAATCCCAGTATGCCCGCGGCAAGGATAGCAAGACCTAAAGTGATAATAGACCGCACACTACTACGCCAGGTGATCTCCATCGGCTTCAGAGAAAGCCCGATTTTGAGATAGCCCAGCGGGGACTTATTCAGGCTTAACGGTTTGATGACTTCGTAATATCCCTTTCCTCGGCCGGCCTGAACCGTCCTGCTGAGCGGCTGCCCCTCGGTTTTGACCTTCAATATCAAAGGATCCTTTTCCTGCAGGCCGATCTGCCCGGGATCTGTATGGGCTACGATCTTGAGGTTGTTGTCGAGAAGCGCGATATGCTCGATGTCTGCCTGATGTCCGAGCTCTTCGATCTGGTCTTGAACTCCGATATCCTTCTTAAAGTTCAGGATATAGTCTGCGTTGGCGTGGACCGCGATGATCCCCGGAAAACTCCGGGCGCCGATGGCCACCCCGAAAGCGCTGCCCTCCCAGAATTTTTTGTCCTTAACCTTTGACGGTGGTTCAGAAGCCGTTTTCTCCTTTTCGTCCTGGGGCAGCCACCAGCGTCTGCCCCACATATAGCTCATCATTTGTTGATGGCGCTGAGATGCCTCTTCCGTCCCCGCTCCGCGCATCTTCATCATTTCCCTTCTCCTGATCGGCCACGGGAGTGCTCCCGGCGGCTCCCAGGAGCGTCCCTCGAGATCAAGGAGATCTATTTTTTGCAGGCGATTCATCGCGCTGATCTCCTTGAGCGCTGCCGGGTCCAGAGGAGCTGCGAGAAGAAGCCGGTCGATCAGCCGCGCGTTATCGAATAGACGCTGGGCGATCAAGTCTTCCAAGACCGAGTTTCCCACGATAGCGTGTTTCGCGCTGCTCTCCATCGCCTCGGCCAACGCCTCCCCTTTTGCTTGTGTCTGACGCAGCAGTTCCTGCTGGAGCCTGTGCGCTTCAGAAAAAACATAGAGCGAGGCCAGTATCAGGAGCAGGAGAACGGAGGCGAGAAAGTAACGTGGTAGGGAAAAGCCTTTCATGGAGATTTCATTATAGTAAGGATTTAACCCTGATACAAAACGACCCCCGGGCCAGCTGGCGCCGGGGGTCGTCAGACCTCTCTGGCTTTACGATCTTCGCTGCCAGGGGCCGCCAAAGGGCATTACGTTGCCGAACGGATTGATGTGCAGGGTGCGCACATCTCCGGCACCGTTCTTCAGCTCTACCGAGTACATGCTGTGGTGCATTCCAGTAAAAGGAAGCACCTTATCCACCGTGAAGCCGGCCAGGTATTTATCAGCATACTGCTGGGCCAACTCCTTGGCCTTCTCCTCGGTGATCTGTGTGGCGGTTGTTGTTTCGAGGCCGGGGCAGCCAGTGCTTCCACCCATCATACCAGGACCCATCCCTCGACCCATGCCACGTCCCGGGCCGCCGCCCATTTGAGCCACAGCCACACCGACAAGGGCTACCAACCCTATCCCTACTACAATCGAACCTAGGAATCTCTTCATGGCTTTCTCCTCCTTTTCATTGGATTCTTCTGCCTATAGAACAACGCAACTGCCGTGCCAAATTTGTTGAGAAGGAAAAGGCTGATTTTTTGAGGGCTTCTGTTAGGTTGTCGGAAAGAGAGATCGTGCGGTCTCGTCAAAATCGTCGAGATCCTCGACCGGATGGTCGAGATCAAGCAGGGGTAGAAAAGGTCTCTTAGGTAGAAAGCTTCCTACTCCCTCAGCAAGCCAAACTTTCCATACTGGCCAAAATGGCGGTCAAAGGCCATGGCCTCTTTAATTCGTAGTCTTTCAATAAGGGCAAAGCTGGTCGCATCGCAAAACGAAAATTCTTTATCTCTATAACCGAAAATGATTCGTTTGGCCTTTTCCTCATCGGCTTTTGAGACTCTGATGATGTTAGCGGGTATGCTGCGGAGCCATGCTACGGCAAGCTCTCTCCCCATTCGGGCCAAGATCAGCGCATGAGTTTCAGCCACAACGAAGTTTGAGGTAATCAATCTCCACCCGTCCTCCGTTGCGCTATTAAAGAGAGCCGTGGCTTCCCTATGGTTCTCATCGTTTCGATTAATGGCTGCGTAAAAGGCCCCGGTGTCCACGAAAACCATTTTCATCGTTTTTTCTCGACTGCCAGGCCGACATACTTGTATTTCTTTGTGCTGACATCTCTGGCCTGATCAGCTCCTTTTCCTATCAGCTTGAAAAAAGGGTGGTTCTTTTTCAAGATGCCCTCTCTTCGTTTGGATTCTTTCAGGTCAATCTCCCCCTCGCCAATTCTAAGGAGTATGGCCTTCGGTTTGCCATGATAGGTGATGACAATCTCTTCCCCTTCTTCCACGGCTTCCAAAAGCTCGGCAGTCTTTATCTTTAGTGCTCTGACGTTGGCAAACTTCATGGATTTCTCCTTATAAGCGTGAATCAATTGTATTACAATTGAGTAACATAGCAGTAAAGTTCTTCGATGGCAAGATCGCTTTTCTAACCTTGGATCAAACTCCTAAGCAAGGTTAAGTTTTCCCTATCCTCTTTGAGATCCGGTCCCTTGGGAGTCTCCAGGCACATCGGGATTCCCCGGAAGCGCTCGTCGTTCATGAGCAGCCGGAAGGCCTCCACGCCGATGTACCCTTTGCCGATATGCTCGTGGCGGTCCACTCTAGAGTGAAATTCCTTTTTCGAATCGTTGAGGTGAAAGGCGGCCAATCGTTTTAGGCCGATGATCTCGTCGAATTCACCGAAAGTCCGTTCGTAACCTTCCCGGGTGCGGATATCGTAGCCGGCGGCAAAGGCATGCTCGGTGTCGAAGCAGACCCTGAGGCGATCACTTTCTTTCGTCGCATCGATCATGTCCCGAATCTGCTCGAAGCGGTAGCCGAGATTGCTTCCCTGACCGGCGGTAATCTCCAGCGCGATTCTGACATTATAGCCGGGGCAGGAGGCGTGGATATCATCCAACG